>JBIKTA010000110.1:0-7330 GCA_044348315.1 Burkholderiaceae bacterium
AGCCCATACCAGCGTCAGAGTTGCTCGGCTGGGTGGAGGACGGTCTCGACCGGGTGGAGGCGCTCGAGGCGCTGTTGACGACCAACATGGTCGCAGCATCCGCCACCGCTCCCGCGGCGAGCCACGTTGAACCCATGATACGCGTCTGAGGCACTGACCATGGCAGTCACCACGGGTGTCATCGGGGGCCCCCAGTTCCTGAGCAATGCGCGGTTTATGAGCGCGGAGCAGGCGCGCGCCGCACTCGCCAAGCTCCAGGCCCACTTTCAATCGCCCGGGCATGGCAGCGGCGTGATGGTGCTGCATGGGCGCACCCGAGCCGGCGAAGCCATGAGCCTTCAGAGAAAGTCGGGCTTGCAACTGATGTTCCGAGGCACCGGGAACGAGCGTCTGAACGACACCCGCGATCTGGTCCTGACACTCCTCGAACGGGCGGGGCTGCAGGACGCGCACAAGGGCCTGAGCGAATACCTTGATCGAGGTCCCGGGCGAGCGCCGGGCAACCGGATACCCGTTGCCCGATTCACCGCGCTGGTCGCAGAGGGTCTTCAGACGGCATCGGCACCGTCTGCTTCGGACGTCCCTACGCCCACCGAAGCCGCCGTCGATGAGCCAGATCAGCAAGCGGTGCCGCGGGCAGTGCCGCAATCGCCCGCGCCAGTCGCCGCGTTCACACCCGGGCAACTCCGGGCCTTTGCTCGCGGCGACTGCCCGAAACTCGGTGGAGCGCAGGATTTTCCAGAAAGGTTCGGACTGATGCCCGAGCGCAAACTCGGTCAAGGCAGCTCGGGTATGGCGTGGCTGGTCAAGACCCTCGATACGGGCGAGCAAATGGTGTTCAAGGGCTTCTTCGCCAAAGGCCCCAGCGACCCGAATGATCCCAAGAGCCCGGAGACCACCTGGGCTGTGGCCAAGCCGCTGCGCTACGAACGTGACCGAGCATCGAACGAGGCCAACGCTGCCTATCTCCACTCGTCCAAGCGTCCCGATCTGGCGCAGGCGCTCACCATCGTGCCCTATGAGCGCTATCTGGTCGCCTTCGACGACGGCGGCGGGCCCCAGGTCAAATCGCTCGATGGCAAGGCGCTGCGCGCGCTCCTGCGGGACAGTGCCGCAAGGGGTCCGGACGGCGAGGTGCAACTCGATGCGAAGGGGAAAGTCGAGATGCGCTTTCCGGTGAACTGCCTCGGCCAACTGATGCCGCTCGCCAAGGGTCGGCTTGCAGATGACCTCAAGGGCAAACTCGATACCCCCCAACTCAAGGACTATCTGCGTTCAAGCCTGCAGGGCCTGAAGGCCAACGCCGCGCTGGGTATCGTTCACCGCGATATCAAGCCGGCCAACGAGCTCTTTGAACCGGCGAGCGGGCGGGTCGCCGAGATCGATCCGTCGATGGTGTTTCGCCAGAGGCGCAATCGGCCGGAAGGAATGTACTGCCCCAAGAATATCGCGGGTACCTATAACTTCATGCATCCCCGGGCGCTGGCGGCTCAGCCGCACAGCTTCGAGACCGACCTGTACGCCAAGGCCATGAGCGCCTTGAGCCTTGCCCATCCGGTCGCGATCAGAGCCGTGCAGGCGAATATGCTCTGGCCCACTGCTATGGGCCGGGCTCAGGCTGCAGCGGCCGCTCAAAAACCGGCTGCGGCGAATGGCGTCAAGATGGAGCCGCCCAAGCCAGAGAACTGGGATGGAGCCTGGCTGCGACGACTGCTGGGCGATACGATCCGGTTCCATGAGGACCAGCTCAGTTCGGTCGAACTCCAGGCGGTCCGCGCACTCCGCCAGGACCTGGACGACAACCAGGCGGTCGCGCATTTCGCGACACGCATGCTCGACATGGCCGCCAAGCCCGCCAACCAATGGGTGGTACGCACCAAGGCCCAGGCAATGTACCAGCAACTGCTCGACGATCCCTTCCTGAGCAACTGAAGCCTTGATTCGTGCGTCACACCCGAACGAGTTTGACCGTCAAGCTCTCAGCGAGCGGGCTGCCGCGCCAGATGACGCCCGACCACGTAGCCCGTCGTGTAGGCGACCAGGAGCCCATTGCCACTGAGATAACCGGTGCACGAATCGCCAGAGAGCCCCGCGATGGCATTGCCCACCGCGTAGAGCCCTGGAATGAATGAACCTTCATTACTGATCACGCGACCGCAATCATCGATCACCAGCCCGCCCTGCGTGTGGGCAATGGCGCCAGTGATCCTTGCAGCGTAGTAAGGCGGCTTGAGAGGGTGCTCGGGCGTTGGGCGACCGAACGCATCGAGCGTACCCGGCGCCGGCGCGTTCCGCTCGGCGAGGGTTTCGGCGAGCGAATGCGGGGGCAGATTGAATGAGCGGGCGAGCTCGTCGAGACTCTCGGCCCGAACAATGCCGCCACGCGCCATGGCCTGCTGCATCACGAACACGTTGGACACCATATCCTGAATCCGCTGGTCCCAGACAAAGAACGCGTACCCCCCTGGTTGCTGGCGGTACACGCGGGCGAGCGCTGAATAGTCGTTCAGTTCATTGACGAAACGACGTCCTGTTCGGTCGATGGCAATACCGCCCTGGCTCAGGACAGGCGGCGTGACGCGGGTGCCGTCGGCCGAGATGCAATCTCGCCCCTGGTAAGCGCTCATTCGCGCCAACCGGGCACCCAGCGCCTCCGACCAGGCGATTGCATCGCCCTGCTCGGTCGCTGCGCCAATATGCGGGGCATCGGCCATCTCCGGGATATGCCGGGCTACCTGCTCCGGATTGGCGCCGAACCCCCCGCAGGCGAGCACGACCGCAGGGGCCTCGAAGCGGATCGCCTCCCCCGCCACGACCGCATTGACACCGGTCACCACGCCGCAGGCGGAAACGATCAGTCCTGTCGCACGCGCCGGGTCGAAAGCCCTCACCTGGTCAAGCTCACTCAGCCGGTGCTTGAGTGCTGCCAGAACAGCCGGACCGCCGCGGCTCGGATGCGCGTGCATGCGTACGGCGCTGTGGCCCAGCCAGGTGAGTTCCGGTGCGAGCTCAAGCTCCACGCCCAGCGCGTCCACCATCCAATGCAGCGCATCGGCTGAGGCCTCGCAGATCCACTGGGTAAGCTCAGGATCACCGCGACCGCCGTTCTTTTTCAGGATATCGGCGGTCAATGCTTCAGGCGAATCCTCGATGCCGGCAGCCCGCTGGAATCGGGTGCCCGCGGCCGGAATGAAGTTGCTGGCAATCGAGGTGTTGCAGGCGGCCCCGCCGTCGGCCTCCAGCAGGCTGATGGACAGGCCGGGCGCCATGACGGCCGCCGTGGCTGCGGCGGTCAGCCCCGCACCACCGCCGCCCACTACGATCAGATCGGATATCAAGGTCTGGGTCATGGATTCGTTGTCAGAGAAGGTTGCTCGGTACGGGAGAAGCGATGCGGCTCATCGCAATGCGACGGGGCCACTGCTGCGGTAAAAGGGCCCTCAGGCATCGCCACACGTCGGATGAAATCGGCACAAACGGACGGCTGCACGATCGGCAACATATGGCCCGCGTCGATCAGTTCGAGCCGCACCCCAGGCTGATCGCGCGCGAAGGCCTCACCGTGCAGGCTGGCCGCAAGGATACGGTCCTGGCGGCCAAAGAGCACACCGACCGGCATCGCCGGACCGGCCCGAAGCGCCGGGTAGCGGGAGACCAGCGATTCGATTGAGGCCGGCAGCGCGGCGAGATCGCGGGCGGCGGCAATGAAATGGCCAGGGCGCAGCGACAGTTCGCCTCCGGCACGCAGACCATAATCGGGTGGTACCGGGTCAGGCGCAAAGATCGGCCTGAGCAGACGCTCCCGCTGCAGGCGAGCGATCGGCAGCACCAGCGTCCAGGCGAGCCATTGGCAGAGGCCGTCGGTGCCGACCATCAGGCCGCGAAAGACCCTGGGCACGCCCTCGGGCCTCTGGGTGAGCGGCGCAAGCAACGCGAGCCCGACAACCCGGCTGCCATGATGAATCGCCGTGGCAAGCGCCACCGCGCCACCCAGCGAATGCCCGACCAGCAGCACGCGATGGAGTGCCAGCCGATCGATCAGCGCGCCGATCACCGCGGCCTGCGCGTCGAGCGTCGGCTCGATATCCGCTCGCCAGGTGGAATAGCCCGAACCCGGCCGATCGATCGCGATCACGCGATGGGTACTCGCCAGTTCGTCGACCAGCCGGTAGCTGAAGTGACCGAGCTGCCCGGCGAGCCCGTGAATCAGCACCAGCACCGGCTGCTCGGGATCGGCCGCCTGCCCGCGCTCCAGAACATGCAGGCGGGCCTGCGGCAGATCCAGGAAGCGCCCCTGGGGTGGCAGCATGGCCTCGATCCGGCGGACTGCGCGCACGGTCAGGCCAAATGCGAGGAGGCCCAGCAGGACAAGCCCGGTCAGGACCAGCACGAGCCAGGTAAGCAGCGCCGAGCTCATCACGGTCGCGCGCTGTCGCGGGTCATTGCCTTGAACCGCAGGCGGCTACTGACGAGGCGCCAGTAGCCGACCGGCATCGGCCGCATAAGCCGAACTTGCTCACGCTGTGGACAATCTGAACATCCGGCGCGATCACGCCGAAGGTACGCGAAACATTGAGGCAGCCAAGCACTTTGCTTCCCGTCGCGCGCCGTTTCGCCTTCACGTGCCCACAGACACTCAGCGAAAAAATGCGAAGCACCCCTGGTCAAAACTCAATGCGCAGCGACACAGATTCCGCCCGGCAGTGCGCTCGGCGGCTGAGCGCTGAAAAACGCAAGCGGCGCCCCCGTTACAGGAGGCTCTGGCTCAATTCTGTCTCGGGATCTTGGCATCCGTCACGACCTTGGCCCACTTGCGAACCTCGGCATCGACATAAGTCCGGTAGTCCTCGACCGACATGCCGCCCACCGTAAATCCGTTTCGGCTCATCCAGTCCTTGACATCGGGCTCGGCGAGCGCACGGATCGCAGCGGCGTGGATTCGGTCGATCACGGCTCGCGGCGTGCCGGCAGGAGCCATCAGACCATGCCAGGAATCCACCTCCAGACCGGGAAAGCTCTCGCTCAGGGCCGCGACCTTGGGCAGATTGTCCGAGCGCTTGAGCGAGGTGATGGCGAGCGGCCGAACCTGACCGGCCTCGATCTGGGGAAGAATGGATGAAACGCCCAGGAAGGCGAGCGCGATCCGTCCACCGACCAGATCGAGCACGATCGGAGGCGCGCCCCGGTAAGGAACATGAACCAGATCGATGCCAGCCTGACCGGCCAGCAATTCGCCCGCCAGGTGGGTGGAACTACCCACGCCCACCGAGCCGTAAGTCAATTTGCCCGGATTGGCGCGGGCATAGCCCGTCAGATCTGCAATCGACTGGATGGGCAGATCGCTGCGCACGACCAGCAGCAGGGGTGTGCCAACCAGGCGGGTGATCGGCGCAAGGTCCTTGCGGGAATCGTAAGAGACTTTCTGAAGCGCAGGCGATATGGCTGTGGGCCCCATGTGCGAGAGCAGCAGGGTGTAGCCGTCCGGGGGGCTGGTGGCAACGTAGCCCGTGCCAATCGTGCCGTTCGCCCCGCTGCGCGTCTCGATCACGATGGGCTGACCCAATGTCTCAGCCATCCTGGTGGTGACCGTGCGTGCCATCACCTCTGCTGCACCACCACTGACCCAGGGAACGATCAGTCGAATCGGTTTCGTTGGCCACGCCTGCGCCTGCGCCTGCACGGGCGCGAGGGTTGCAAGCACGAGGGGTGCAAGCGCCAGAGCCGCTGCACGCTTGAGAAAGGTCTTTCTCGAAATGCTGTCACTGAACATCGTGCACTCCTCGGTTCGGCGGCTCGAACGCCGGTGAGTATGGATCAGAAAACCTCGGTGCCCCGGATCGTGGTCCGATGCATGCGGCGTCGCTGCGGCAACCGATAATCGATCACCGCCCGATGCAGCATCGAGCAGTTGTCCCACATCACCACGTCGCGCACCTGCCAGCGGTGGGTGTAGACCTGCGCAGGATCGACTGAATGCGCAAAAAGCTCATCAAGCAGGCGCTGACTTTCCACCGGATCGAGGCCCTCGATCCGGGTGGTCTGACCTTCGTTGACGTACAGGCACTTGCGGCCCGTCTTAGGATGCTGCCTGATGACTGGATGCACGACGTCCGGAACCGCGGCCCGGCGGGCCGGATCACGAATGATGCGCTCGGGCTGCCCGGCTGCGATCCTGTCCTTTTCGTGACGCTCCCAGAGGCCATGGACCGCCTTCATGCCTGACAGGCGCACACGGAGGGGCTCAGGCAGGCGTTCGTACGCCTGCGATGAGCTCGCAAAGCAGGTCGCCCCAAGCGCCTGGCCGTCATCGTCGTGCGGGATCTCGATCGCATACAGGATGGAGCCCCGACTGGGTGCCTTCATGTAGGACAGGTCGGTATGCCAGGTCCCGCCGGCGTCCTTGTTGCCCACGGGCTTGCCGTTTTCGACGATGTTGGACAGGATGAAGATCTCAGGATGGTCCGGCTTGACAAACTCGCGCATTGCATGGGTTTCGAGTTCGCCAAAGCGGCGACTGAAACGCACGAACTGCTCGTCGCTCAGATGCTGGTCCCGAAACAGCAGCACGCCGCACTCATCGTAGAGCCGCTCGATGGCCCGGAAGGTCTCGTCATCGAGATCGCTCGACAGATCGACGCCTAAGATTTCCGCGCCAAATCCGGCGCCAAGCTCGCGCACCCGCAACGACCGGCCCTCCTGCTGCTCAAGAACCGCTGCCATCCTGATGCCTCCCTCGAATCGGTTTGAATTCGTATTCTTCGATTCTGCATCAGAGCGCTGCGATTGGGAAGGGTGTCGACGGCGATCGACCGGCTCATCCCTATTGGATCGTAATCCGCGCGGCTTCGATGACGTTGCGGTAGCGTGCAACGTCCTGGCTCAGCACCTTGCGGAACTCAGCAGGCCCCAGGGCCCGAACCTCGTTGCCCTGGCTCTGCATGCGGGTCTTGACCTCGTCCAGCGCCAATGCCGCCGAAAACGCGCCGTGCAGGCGATCAATGACGGGCTGGGGGGTGCCACTCGGGGCAAAAAAGCCCAGCCAGTAGATCGCGGAAAAGCCGGCGAGCCCGGATTCGCTGACGGTCGGCGTGGTGGGCATCAGCGCGGAGCGCGCCTCACCGGTCACCGCGAGCGCGCGCAACTTGCCACTTTCCGCAAGCGCTCGTGATCCGCTGAAGGTATCGAACACCAATTGAACCTCGTTACCGACCAGCCCCACGATCGACGGGCCGCCGCCCTTGTAGGCGACATGCACCATGTCGATACCAGCTGCCCGCTTGAAGAGTTCACCAATGAGATGCCCGGATGAACCATTACCTGCGGAGCCGAA
>JBIKTA010000111.1:0-7301 GCA_044348315.1 Burkholderiaceae bacterium
GACGCCAAAGCCGAGGAAGCCAAAGCCGACGAGAAGGACAAGACCGAGTCTGAAGACGAGCTCGAGGAGGGCATGATTCGAATCGAGGAAGGGGAAACGCTGGAGTCGATCAAGGCGAGACTCAAACCGAAAAAATCCGCGATCTCGGCCGATCTGCTCGATACCGCCAACACCTACGACGACAAGGTTGCGATCATCCGCATGCTCGTCGCCGAGGATTCCGGTCGGGTGGCAAGCGTCTTGAAGAACATGGTGAAACTCTAAACCCCGAGCCCAAAACATGGCTGACGAAAAGACCAAGCCCGATAAGGGCGCGAAGCCCGACCCTAAGGCTGCTGACAAGAGCGGAGCAAAACCTGCTGATAAGGCGGGGGATAAAAAGGGCGACAAGAAGGACCCAAAGGCTAAGGACGGCGGGAAGGACGCTGCGGCCAAGGGCGATCCGGATGTAAAAGCAGTTCCGGCATTCAAGGGCCCGGTCTATAGCGAGGCTGTGCGGGCCGAAGTCGAGCGCCTTTCTTCCACCGAGCGCGCCGCTGTGATGATGCTTTTGCTGGGTGAACAGCAGGCGGCAGACATCATTCGCTATCTGAACCCCAAGGAAGTGCAGGCCCTCGGCGGTGCCATGGTGGCGGTCGCGGATCTGTCGCAGGAGGCTGTGGCTCTGGTCCTCGATGAGTTCATCGCGACCATCAAGCGCCAGTCCACGCTCGGGCTCGGTTCGTCTGACTACGTCGAGAACGTATTGAAGCGAGCGCTGGGCGAGGACAAGGCTGCTTCGGTGCTGGGTCGGATCATGCCGGGTTCGGCCAGTCGCGGCCTGGAGATCCTGGCTTGGATGGACGCACGATCAATCGCGGAAATGATACGCGCCGAGCATCCACAGGTGGTCGCGATCATCCTTTCAGTGCTCGAGTATGACGTTGCCGCCGACGTACTCAATTTCCTTCCCGCCGAGTCGCGTGCCGAGATCGTGCAGCGGGTGGGCGCTCTCGAGACCGTTCAGCCTGCTGCAATGCAGGAGCTCGAGCAGATCATGAAGAAGCAGTTTTCCAGTAACTCGTCCGCGCAGTCCTCCAACTTTGGCGGGGTGAAGACCGCCGCCAAGATCATGAACTTCGTCAAGGTCGACATCGAGTCCAAGGTGATGGGCGAGGTGACCAATCTCGATCCCGACTTGGCCCAGAGGATTCAGGACAACATGTTCACCTTTGACAACCTTGTCAATGTCGACAATCGCAGCATCCAGACACTCATGCGCAATGTGGAGCCCGATATGCTGATGACCGCACTGAAAGGCGCTGACGAGGCGGTGAAAACCAAATTTTTCGACAATATGTCCTCACGCGCTCGAGTCATGTTCATCGACGACATGGAGGCAAAGGGGCCCCTGCGGATCACAGATGTCGAAGAGGCTCAAAAATCATGCATGCGGATCGCCCGCAAGCTCGCCGATTCGGGCGAACTCGTTCTCGCTGGTCGCGGGGATGATTTTGTTTGATCGTTTGATTCGACCCCGGCTTGCAGTCGGACTATCCGTCTGTTCACGCCCCGAGTGCCAGCTGCCATGAGCTCTTCGATGTTCAGGCCCCTGCTGTCAGTTAACGAGCGTGCCGATGCCGCTTCGAGCTGGGAACCCGACGACATGTTGCTCGGACGAGGCAGTGCGCCTCGCGGCCCCGACGAGTCTCTGGAGTCAGTCCGCGCTAATGACTTGAAGGCCTTCGAGGGCGTAGACATTTCAGGCTCAAGCCGTGCCCCACTTTCTGAGCAGCAAGCTCGCCCGAAATCGGCGGCGGTACTGGGGTTCGAGCCGCTGACTATGGACTACCTCACCGGCGCGCCACGGATCGAGACCGTGGAGGTCCGCTCGGGAGACGGGTTTGAGTTCGAGCCCGACTTTGTGCCGGAGTCGGACGCCATCGATCCGGACGGTAACCCGACCGACGATGGGCTCGCCGAGGACGATCCCGCAGCGGTTGACGTGGGCGAGACCGAAGACGGACGGTCGAATGAATCCCTCGTCGACACAACGAGTGTTTCGGACGAGGGCGTTAAGCTCGATGACCCGGGCGGTTCATCCGAAGATTCGGCTGTGCCCGCGTCCATGGCTGAGGCGGCCGATCCGATTCCTGATGAGGAACAGTTCGTCGGGCCCCCGACTCCGATGATTCGGGAGTCTGAGCATCTCGCGCAGATCGAGTCCGTGCGGCAAGCCACGCGTGAGGCGGTCTGGGCAGAGGCACATCGAAAAGGATTCGAAGAGGGCGCAGCGAAGACTCGTCGTGCGCTCGATGCCGAACTGGCTTCCGAGCGCGCGGCGCTGGCTGCACTCACGGCTTCGATCAGGGAGGCCGCGCTCGACCCGATTGCCCTGCACGCGCCCCTGCGTAGGCTGGCCGTTCATCTCGCGATGGAGTTGGTGCGGGGCGAATTGAGCCTGTCGTCAGATGCGGTCGGTCGTCTGATCGGGAGTTGCCTGGCCGAGATCGATCGTGCGCCGGGTGACCACATTGTGCTCACCTTGCATCCCGACGATATGGAGCGCTGGGTGACCCAGCCCGCGCTCTCGCTCGATCGAGTCGAATTGCGCAGCGATCCGACGATCGGCCCGGGCAGCGTTAGGCTGTCCGCCGGTGACACCGTCATCGAAGACCTGCTGGATCATCGCTTGTCGTCGATTGCGACGCGCGTGCTCGGCGAGGGCGGGGCGCAGCGCCTGCCGCGCCTGGGCGCACTGCGCAGTCGCGGGTTTGCCGAGGGGGATATTTCCGATGTGGGCTGATTTTGGTGCCGAGGTGGACCGGATGGTTGACGCTGTCCGCGCGCCTGCCGTTCAGCGGCGGGGCACGTTGGCACGCGTGGTGGGCCTGACGCTTGAGGCGCGGGGGATCATGGCGCCGGTGGGCGCACGCTGTGTCGTTGATGGTGTCAACGGCCACAAAATCGAAGCCGAGGTCGTGGGATTCCACGATGAGACCCTCTATCTGATGCCCTTTAACGACGCCTTCGGGGCAGCGCCCGGCGCTGCAGTGCGCGTCGAGGGTAACGCCTCGGTGGTAATGCTGGGCGATGCGCTGCTCGGGCGCGTCGTGGATGGCCTTTGCCGCCCCCTCGATGGAAAACCGCCACCCGAGTGTCTCGATGCCGTCGGCCTGCAGGGCATGGTGCTCAACCCCATGGAGCGGGGTCCAATTCGCGATGTCATTGATACGGGCGTTCGCGCGATCAATGGCCTTCTGACTATGGGCCGAGGCCAGCGGATTGGACTCGTCGCAGGTTCCGGCGTCGGCAAAAGCGTGCTGCTGGGCATGATGACCCGGTTCACCAATGCCGATGTCGTCGTGATCGGCCTGGTGGGCGAGCGTGGGCGGGAGGTCCAGGAATTCATTACGGAATCGCTTGGGCCCGAAGGGCTCGCGCGGTCCGTGGTAGTTGCCGCGCCTGCCAATGTGTCAGCGGTGCAGCGCCTCAAGGCTGCGCATCTCGCGCATGTGATCGCCGAATACCACCGCGACGCGGGTCGTCATGTGCTGTTGCTACTGGATAGCCTCACTCGGGTCGCCCACGCACAGCGCGAGATTGGACTGGCGATTGGCGAGCCGCCGACCTCAAAGGGCTATCCCCCTTCTGTATTCAGCCTGCTGCCCAATCTGATCGAGCGTGCAGGGGTGGGGCGAGGCGGGCATGGCTCGATCACAGCCATCTACACGGTGCTGGCCGAGGGCGATGACCGGTCGGATCCGATCGTCGACATTGCGCGGGCCTCGCTCGATGGGCAGGTCATGCTCTCAAGGGCTCTGGCCGATGCAGCCCACTACCCTGCGATCGATCTGGCGGGATCAGTCTCCCGGGTCGCCCAGAATCTGCTCTCCAGGGCCGATATGCAGCGTGCGAACCGGTTTCGCCGACTCTGGACGCTCTATCAGCAGAACGCCGATCTCATTCAGGTCGGAGCCTATGAGGCCGGCACCAATGCTGAGCTCGATGAGGCAATCAAGATGCGGCCGGCGCTCGAACAGTTTCTTCGCCAGGACATGCATATTGCGGCCGACTATGGCCAGACGCAGCAGGCCCTGCAGCGATTGATGGGATGAACGGGCATAGCCCAGGAGCCGTGGAGTGAACCGAAGTCGTTGCTGGGAAGCGCTGCACGGCCGCAGCGAACGCGAGGTGGAGCAAGCCCGTCAGGGACTTGCCCGAGCGATCGAGCGGGTGGGGCAGCTCGAATCGCAGTACGCGCGGCTCGAGGCGATGCGTGATGACTATCAACGCCGGATGGCGCAGGCCCAGGAGCAGGCGCAGGCCATCAGTCGCAGCGTCGCTTACCGAAGCTTTCTCGCACAGATCAGCACGCTGATGCAGCGTGTGGCGTCCGACCTGGCGGCTGCGCGATCGGTCGTATCGGGCGCCCGGCGGGAGTTGCTCAGGTGTGAACAGACCCGCGGCAAGTACGAGATGCTGCTCGAGCGCGAAGAAATGCAAGAGCAGGATCGGATCGAGGATGCCGAGGGCAGGATGCTGGAGGAGTTTTCGATCAGTCGATTTGCGGCGCAGCGCCGAGGCGGCTGAGCGCACTCGCTCGCCGCCCGGGGGGCTAATCGCGGCTCAGGCCGCCATGCGTGAAACGTCGACAGGAGGCTGAATCTGCGCCCACGCATCGCGAATTTCCACCATCAGCCCACGCACCTCGGCGATGATGGCGACGTCGTTGTTCGCATTGGCATGAATCAATCGGCGCGACACGTAGCCGTAGAGTTCGTTCAGGTTGGCCGCGAGTTCTCCGCCTTTTTCGTGGTCGAGCGCGGACTGCAGCCCCAGGACGATACGGCTGGCGCGTGAGATGCTGTCCCACTTGCCCTGCTGCTCTTTGCGCTCGATGTGGGCCTGCGCCAGGTTCAGGCTGTCGATCAGGGCGTCGAACATCATCCGGATCAGGCCGGCACGGTCGCTCTCCACGACGTCGCCTTGAAGTTTGACCTCGCCATACGCGCTGGCTCCTCGCTTGCTCATTCTCATGACTGGGGCTCCGTGGAAATGCAATTGGGCTTCAAGTCATGAATCGGAGCAGGCGGGAAAAACTTTAGGCCGTGCCCATCGAATTGCGCCGCGTGGGGGTGAATTCCAGCTCCCTGCCGAATGTCGCCTGGGAAAGCCCACCGATCCGGCAGCGAATTGTGCGAATTCTGCGCTTCTGTTAGTTTCGACGCTGGCCGTCTACGGAGCTCACTGGGTCATGCATGCCTTTCTCGAGTCGCTACCCCCCGGTACCTATGTATCGGTTGATGCCTTGCGCGCCTGGCTATCCGCTGGGAAGGAACCGTCAGAGGGGGGCAGACTCATCGTTTCTGCGATGGATGCCCTGACGGATGACCAATATCAGGTCTGGCGCGCCAGCCTGCCGAGGGTCGGTGTCGAGGCGCTCGAGCGGGAAGCGGTCGCTGCATCTTGACCCAGATCACGTCGCCAAAACGCAACAAATCGACATTTTCGTTACCCGGTGGCGTTTTTGATTATTGCCGAGCTATATTGATTCGATCGACTAGTTTCTCGTTCCAGTCTTAACGAGGCGAGTGATGCGCTCCCACCCCGATCCCGCACCCATGCCCCCGAGCGTCATGTTGAATGCGCCGACCGCGTCGCCGCCCGGGACCTCAGACCGGGGCATTCGATCATCCGCTAGCCGGCGCCGGCGAGCCTCGCAGGCGGTGAGCATGCTCAAAGAGGGGGGCTCGAGGGTCACTTCGAGTCGCGTCGCCGTTATCGATGTATTGATTGAGCGAGCGACACCGCTGAGTGCCGTGGAGATCCTTGAGTCGCTGGGCAATACCGCCCCCGATCGGGTGACCGTCTACCGGACCTTGAGCGCTCTGGCCACAATCGGGATCATTCACGAGGTGCTCAGCTTCGATCGGGTACGCCGATATGGCATTGCGCAGCAGTCTTCGGCCGTGACGGTGCGGTTCCGGTGCACGCATTGTGGCGCGACGTCGGCGCGACCGGCGCTGCTTCCTGAGTTGCTGCTGTTTGACGGCTGCCTGATCACACGTCAGTCGCTCGAGGTCGAAGGCCGCTGCGGCGAGTGTCGCTGAGCGCCCCCTGGGGCGCGGAGTGTCGCTGAGCGCCCCCTGGGGCGCGCTTAGGCCGGTATTCTAGCTTGCGGCTTTTACTAAGATTTTAGAAAGTATTGTCATGTTCATGGTAAAATTTTGCCATGAAATGCAAACGAGAAACGGATGGTCGCAAACACGGCAGGAGTGCGCTGCCGGTAATGCGGCAACAAGCGGTGAAAGCTGTTCGTTCTGGACAAGACGTCCGGTCGGTTGCCGATGCTTACGGGGTGAATATACGCAGCGTCTTTCGCTGGCTCGCGGAGTTTGCGAACGGTGGTCAGAACGCACTGATGGCCAAGCATATTCCTGGACGTCCGTCCAAGGTGACGCCCGAGGAGATGCGCTGGTTGGCCAACGCGGTGAAGGACAAGACTCCGTTGCAACACAAATTTCCGTTCGGCCTGTGGACTCTTTCGCTGATTGGTTCGCTCATCGAGCGGCAGTTCGGAAAGAAACTTTCCTTGGCATCGGTCAGTCGCATCATGAAGTTGCTTGGGTTCTCGGTACAGAAGCCGTTGTACCAAGCTTGGCAGCAGGACCCGGCTTTGGTTCGTACCTGGGAGACCGAGGCTTACCCCGCGATTCGGGCGCAAGCCAAGCGGGAAGGGGCGCGCATCTACTTTGCCGACGAGTCGGGTATGCGGTCGGACTACCACGCTGGCACCACCTGGGCTCCGGTTGGAGAAACTCCAGTTGTAGCGGTAACCGGTCGCCGATTTTCCGTGAACATGATCTCCGCCGTCAGCCCACAGGGGGAGTTTCGCTTCATGCTCAATGAGGGTACCGTGACTGCGGGTGTGTTTGTCGAATTTCTGCAGCGACTGCTGATAGGCATGGACAAGCCCGTCTTTCTGGTGGTCGACGGTCATCCGGTTCACAAGTCCAGAGTTGTTCGAGACTTTGTGGAGAGGCAGAACGGTCGATTGAAATTGTTCTTTCTGCCGCCGTACTCGCCGCATCTGAACCCCGACGAAGTGGTGTGGGCGCACGTGAAGCGCGAGGTCTCCCGCAAGCTCGTGCAGTCGAAAGACGAAATGAAGAGGCTCGCGTTGTCTGCCCTGCGCCGCATCCAGAAGCTCCCGAACCTGGTGAGGTCTTTTTTCCAGCAACCCGAGTGTCAGTACGCTGCTGCTATGTGACATTCTTTATGCAAACCTTAGTAAGTCGTTTCATTAGCCGGCGCAATGG
>JBIKTA010000112.1:0-7283 GCA_044348315.1 Burkholderiaceae bacterium
GGGCACGCTCGCACAGCAACCATCGCATCGATCTTGCCGAGTTTCCGAACGTCGCCCAGTGGTTCGAGCGCGTGGGCAGCCGCCCCGCGGTCAAGCGCGCGGTCGAAGTGCTCGCGGCCGAGCGAGCGGCGCAGGGTAACCAGCACACGGCCCAGTCCTGGAGCAACCTTTTTGGCGCCGAGCAACTCAAGAAGCGATGAACTGAACGCTCAGGGCGCGAGCTGTCCCACCCATTTGCATATCCCTTACCGCTACGAACTCGAAGCCTGATACGTCCTCATGCACACCGGGGACAGGCGGGAGCGCATCCGGGCCTTTGTGGAAAAGCGTCCTGCGATTTTCGCAGGACGCTGAGCCCGGACCCTAGGAAGCGGAAAGGCTCACAGACCGATCTTGCCCCCGTCGTTGCGTGTGATCATCAATGTCGCGGAGCGCGGACGATTCCCGGCTCCGTAGCCGCCGGCCGTGATGCCGCCACCGTTCGACGGCCAGGTGCTCTCCAGCGTTCCGGCCGTCAACTGCGCAGCGGTCGTGTTCTCGCCCGGATGCTGGATGTTGACGAACATCGTCTTGCCATCCGCAGTCTCGGTAATCCCGGTGACCTCGGCACCCTTCGGTGCAACCAGGAAGCGACGCAGGCGGCCCTCGCCCAGCAATGCGCTCATGAAGGTGTTTTGCGTGCCGGTCACCGTGGCGCCTGAGACCACCATGCTGTTTTGCACAGTGATCTGACCGCCGTCGCCTACCGATCCGGGGATCGCCGCGAGCAGCATGCAGTTGGTCTCGTCAGTGAAGGCGCCATCATCGGTCTGGATCCAGCAGATGCCGGTGTTCGGGGAGAACCAGAGGCCGTCGGGAGACGAGAAACTGTTGGTCGCCTTGAGCTGCGAGAGGTTGACCGCACTGCTCGAGTCCTCTTCGGCGCCGAACAGGAAGATGTCCCACTTGAAGCTGAGCGCGTCCGAAGCACCCGCCGATTCCGCGAAGCGGATGATATGGCCATTCGGATTGCCCGATGGCGCTGAACTGGTCCCTGCCTTGCCGTCCGCATCGATGTAAGCACGGGGGTTGGCCGCGTCCACTTTGGTCGGCGTGCGATTGGAGGAACTGTTGTTGGTGAGCGTAATGTAGACATCACCGTTGGCGGGGTTGACAGCGCCCCACTCGGGCCGGTCCATCTTGGTGGCGCCCACGGCGTCGGCCGCATGCCGGGCGTTCACGAACACATCGCCCTGATTCGAAAACGCATAGGTGGTGTAGTTCTTGATCAGCGGGTTGGTGATACTCAGTTCGATCCATTGTCCCGAACCGTCGCTGTTGAACTTGGCGACGTAGAGCTTGCCTTCGTCAAGGTACTTGTCGCCTGCGGCCATCCCCGCGCCGACATCGGCGGGATCCCACACGGCGGCCGAGACGAACTTGTAGATGTACTCGTTGCGGCTGTCGCAACCCATGTAGCAGGCAAGCGGCTTACCCGCCTTCGGAATCGAGAAGACCGCCGCCTCGTGGGCAAAACGCCCCATCGCCACACGCTTGGCCGGACGGCTGTTCCGATCGAGCGGATCGATCTCAAGGTTGTACCCAAAAGTGTTGGGCTCGTTGCGATAGTCCTGCGAGGCACTCGCACCGTCGGCGGAGATATTCCAGCGGTCGTATTCGCTCTGGAGATTGGGATCCGAGCTCACGACGGTATGCCAGCCTTGGCCCGCGCCGGCAGTGGCGGCCGCGGCGAGCGGTGCGCGCGCCACGCTGTAACGGGCACGGTTCGCGGTCAGCTTGGCATCAGCCGCCACCCCGCTTTGCGGAATCTGGAAATAGACCGCCCAGTTCTCCTCGCAGGCCAGATAGGTACCCCAGGGGGTCTTGCCGTGCCCACAGTTGTTGAGCGTGCCCCGGGCAGTGGCGCCAGTGGGATCAAACTTGGTGACCATGAGCGCTCGAATATCGCTCAGGTGAGCGATCGGCCCGCGCACGTCCACCTCGGTGACCGTGGTGATACGACGGTTGAGCTGCGCATCGAGTTGATAACCGGTCGGCTTGCCATTGCCATCGAGGGTCACTTCGACAATCGACACGCCATGATGCAGAAACTCCTTGCGCGCCTCGAGCTCGGGGCGCTGACCGAGGTCCCAATCACCAAATTGGGAGTACTTCTTGCCCGAAACGCCATTCGAGGTCTGCCCGTTCGGATGGAAGAAATGCGCGTCGGCCGAGCTCTCGTGGTTGACTGCGAGAACCGCACGCGCCGTTGCGGCCGCCGAATAGCGGTTGCCAGAAGTGACATAGAAGAGATCCATGCCGTCGTGATGATCGCCGATGCGGTCGGCCCAATCGTCGAGCTCTGCGCCGGTATTCGAGTAAGCTGGCAGCGCGCTGACGAGGCGGTCGCCCGTCGCGTGCAGAACGCGCACCGTGTAACCGGCCGGCACCTTGACTTCGTCTGCGATGCTTTTGCCGACTGCGGTAAAGCTCAAGCCGGCAAGCGGAGCGGCCAGGGTCGGAATGCCGTCGTCACCGCTGCCGCAGGCTGACAGCAGCGGGAGGGTCGACACGGCAGTCAGACCGACACCACCCCTCAGAAGGCTGCGACGAGCGGGGCTTCTGAGGCCGCGGTCAAGCACCTCGCGGAAATGCTCATTGTTCGTCGGGTTGCAATCGATATCGTCGAGATCGTGGTGTGACATGCGTGACTCCGTTGGATGGCGAACGAACCCCGGCAAGCGAGCCGAAACGATTTACCGGGAAACACTGCCGCGCAGTTTCAGGCAGCCGCGTGACAGCCGCCTTACAAAACGAAGTCGTCTTTATGTCGATTAGATTCATCGATTCGTCATATTCGGTCGCGAGCCTAAACTGGCTCTTCACAAGACTGACAATGAACATGTCCAACCGACGAATGAATCCTCGTTCACCCTTTCTGGCGCTTTGCGGCGTTCTGCTCGCCTCCGTACAACTCCTCGGATGCGGCGGCGCATCGGGTGGAACCGCCGGCTTGGCCAGCCCCATGACGCCCCCTTCAGCCGGACTCGTCATCCTGGATCCGCCGAAGCTGAGCTTTACCGATTCGGGATTCAGCATCACCGACGGCATCACCAACAATGGCTTCTGGGCGGTCTCGAGCGCGGACGACATCGGCTGGGAATACTCGCTCGACTTTGGAAAGACCTGGACCCGCGGCGAGGGCGAGGGGTTCGAGGTCATCGGCGATGGGGCCAAGACGATCTGGGTGCGGGCCCGGGACGAACTCGGCAACACCTCCGAGGTCGTTGTGGTCCAGTGCACGCTCGATACGATGGCGCCAAAAAGGCCTGTGGCGAACGCGGCGCCCGACGATGCGGCGACGGTGTTCACGCTCGACAAGCTGGAGTCTGGCGGAGGCTGGGCGTACTCGGTCGATCAGGGGCAGTCCTGGATACCGGGCCGGGGCACTGCCATCACCACCGCCGGAAATGCGCTTGAGTCGTTGCTCGTTCGCCAGCAGGATGCAGCGGGTAATGCGTCAATGCCGCTGACTCTCGACTTGCCTGCCACAGGAGCAGGTTGGCGAGAGTTGTCCAATGATGCTCTGGCCCCCTCCGGAATCGGTAGGCCGGAGTGGACCGTGCTCGTTCACGGCGAAGTCGTGCGGGGCGACCCAGACTATGTCACGCTCGAGATCCCCGAAGGATTCAGGCTGAGTGCGGCGCATTTCGTGCTGTACGAGTCCGACGACTCGATCGCATTCTTTGCGATGCAGCGCGCGGCCGTGTTTGATGCCGGGATCGATACCTCGCGCATGCTGAGTTTCGGTCATTTCGGACCCGAAGACTTGAAACGCAACCTCGTCGCGGACCTGCCCGCCGAACAACTCACTGCGGGGCCGCTGTCCGTCTGGATCCAGCAGACAGGTACACTGGCGACACGCTACGTGCTCGAGCTTGCGCTCGAACGCGACGTTAGCGCCTCCCCCCCGTCATCGACAGGAAGATGATGGAGCCCACGACCAGCACGCCGCCGATCACCTGCAGGTGATCGAGGCTCTGACCCAGAAAGATCGCGGCGAGCGCCATCGCGAAGATCGGCTCGACGTTCAGGATGGGAGAGTTGTTGACCGCACCGACCTTAGGCAGGATGACGAAGAGGCCGGTGATGGCAAGCGCGTAAAACACCGACAGGATGGCGAGGCCGGTCCAGCCCGATGCGTCGGTCGGCCAGGCCAGCGTCGCAGTCGACGCGCCGATCGCACCCGCCAGCACGGCGACCACACTCACGGTGAGCACGCTTCGCACCCGACCGTCGACCGCAGAGAGCCGCCAGGTCGTGATGATCATCGTGAGCGCAAACGACAAGGCGGCGCCCAGACCGAAGCCAATACCGGCGAGCATTTGAATCGCGCCGCCCCGGCTCTCAGGATCAGCGTTTCGCGCGAGATCGGCGAGCACAGTGGGAATGTCAAGGGCGAGTACCAGCCCGGCCAGGATCACCGGCCACGCGAGCACTGTTCGACGCCGCGGACGCTCGCCCCCGACCAGCCAGGATAGCAAGGCGATCATGATCGGGAAGGTGTTGAACACCAGGAGCGCGAGCGCAACCGGCAGCCGGGCGACCGCCGAGTAGAGGCAGTATCCCTGCACGGCCAGCGCGCAACCGGCAGCACCGGCAGCCATGAGGACGCGACGGTCAAGCTGCCAGCGGACGCGCGCTACCAGCAGCAGGATCGACACCGCCACGACCGTGCCCACCGAACGCACGGTCACCGCGGTCAAGACCGACACGCCATGATCCATCGCGAGACGCGCACCAATGTGATTGATGCTGAAGAAAAGGGCGAGCGTCATCAAGGCAATGACGCCCACCCAACGGGCGGGTGCGGCGCCCGTGCTCAAGCTGACCCGCCAATCAGAAAGTCCAACGGCAACTCCTCGCGATGAATGAAGGATCGGGTCGGCAACCGGATCAAATTGCCCGCATCAGTCCACCGTCAACGCGCAGGTTCTGGCCGGTGATGTAGGCGGCACCGTCCGAGACGAGGAAGGAGACGGTCGCGGCGATCTCGTCTGCGCGCCCGTAACGCTTCATGGGCACGGAAAGACGACGCTCCTCGACCTGAGGCAGGCTGTCAATCCAGCCCGGCAGCACGTTGTTGATGCGCACGCCATCCGGAGCGAGTTCATCGGCCACGAGCTTGGTATAGGCGGCAAGCCCCGCACGGAAGACTGCCGAAGTCGGAAACATCGGACTCGGCTCAAAGGCCCACGCGGTAGAAATGTTGACAATGGCACCGGCCGCCTGCTCACGCATCGCGGGCGCGACGATCCGCACGGCCCGCGCGACATTGAGCAGATAGACATCGAGACCGGTATGCCATTGCTCATCGGTGACCTCGAGAATCGGCGCTCGCGGGCCATGACCCGCACTGTTGACCAGCACATCGATCCGACCCCAGCGAGCGAGCGCCTGGTCGCACAGCCGCTGAAGATCATCGGAGGACTGATTCGACCCGGTGAGACCGAAGCCACCCAGCGATTCGGCAAGCGCCGCGGCTCGCCCCGACGATGACAAGAGCGCAAGCTGGTAGCCATCAGCGGCCAGACGCTTGGCGGCTGCGGCGCCCATGCCACTTCCGGCCCCCACAATCAATGCAACACGCTGGGTGGACATTTTTTCTCCTCAAATACTGATCACTCTAACCCGGATCAGCGTCCAAAATACTTCTTCACCACATCATCGGCCACCTGCTGAAGCATGCGGAGCACCCTGGGCTCGACCTCGCCGAAGGCGTCAAATGCATTGCCGAGTGCCGGCCGCGCATAGATCGAGCCGTATGCGGTCGCGGCCGCGAGATAGGTGCCTGCTGCCGACGGATGGCTGCCGTCGTAGCCCTTGTGCAGCTTCAGTTCCGGATGCCGCAGGTAAGCCTCCTTGAACGCCAGCCCGACCGGTATCACCAGCGCATCGAGCTCATTGCCTGCAGCGGTGTAGAACGCCTCGATCTTGCGGTCGTTGTCGGGGTGAGTCTCTTTGTGCGGCGCCACATAGGCGTGAACCATGTAGATCGCGGTCCGACCGCCCCGCGCCCGAATGATCGCATTGGCCTCGGCTGCTGCTTTGCGGAAGCTTGTCTGCCCCCGCTCGGACAGCGCGTCTGAACTGAGCCCCTGCAGGATCACGAGCTCGAACCCCTCCTTGACACCAATCCTGCCGGGCTGGGTCAGCCAGTCGATGTTGTGATGATCAAGGCTCGCGCCGCCAAGGGTGGCCGACTTGTATTGAAGCGTCTTGCCTCGGGCCGGGTCCGCAGCGACCACCATGCGCCGCAAATAGTTGTGCAGGCTGTCGTTGTAGTAGAGGTAGCTGTTGCCCACCAGCAGCACCCGGTTGGGCGACTCGACTTGCGGCATGCGAACGGCGGGCGGAGCCGCCCAGACAAGCTGGGCGCAGAGCAGGCCGCAAAGCAGCAGCAGTGCACGTTTCAGCACGGGAGTCTCCTTTTGTGTTTTGGATCGCGACGCGGGACATGAAGTCAGACGGAGCCAGACAGTTCGGCCCAGATTAGAGCATTGACCTCGATTGGATCAAGCGACTCGATTTCGGGGAAAGCGCCGCCTAGAATGAAAAAGTCGACGAAAGGGTCAGCAGCTGAGCCCCAAAGGAGATTGACATGAGCGAGCGATCCCGATGAGCGAGCCCCCCGCACAGCCCCTGGCCCTGGTGATCTTTGGCGGGACGGGCGATCTATCGTTTCGGAAACTGCTGCCCGCGCTGTTCATGGCCTTTCTTCACCAAAGCCTCCCGGCGCAGACCCGAATCGTAGCAGCCGGCCGGCAGACCCTGAATGTGGAACAGTTCCGCGAGCAGGTCGACCAGCGCTCGCGCGCGTTCATCGCGTCCGAGGCGATCACTGAGGCGTCCTGGCAGGGTTTCCTCGCCTGCCTCCAATACTGCACGATCGACGTGACTCGGCCCGAAGGTTTCATGCAGATCGCCGAGGGGGCGATGGCCGGTGAGACGCGCGTGTTCTATCTCGCCACGGCACCGTCACTCTTCACTGCGGTCTGTGAAGGCCTCGCGCGCTCTGGCCTGATCGATGCCCAGTCGCGCGTTGTGCTCGAGAAGCCGCTGGGCCACGATCTGGCGTCGGCACGGCAAATCAATGAGGCGGTGTCACGTCATTTTCAGGAGCGGCAGATCTACCGGATCGACCACTACCTCGGCAAGGAGACGGTACAAAACCTGATGGTGCTGCGATTCGGTAATGCCATCCTCGAGCCCTTGTGGCGAGCGCCTTTCGTACGCAGCATCCA
>JBIKTA010000113.1:0-7187 GCA_044348315.1 Burkholderiaceae bacterium
GTAGCGTCGCCAAAACAACATCAGAGCCACTGCGGCCAGGGCAGCCCAGAGCATGGCAGTCCACGCCTCATGCGGCGCCGGCCAGGCGACGCGCAGCCCGCGCTGGTTCAGAAACAGCCATTCGCCGGCTGAGATCGACTGGCGGACCCCGGGCAGCATCGTGAAGAGGCCATACCAGACGAAAAGTTGCAGCAGCAGCGGGATGTTGCGCATCACCTCGACATAGGCGGAGGCAAGGCGTGCGAGCAGCCAGTTCGATGAGAGTCGTGAGATGCCGACCAGGGTCCCGATCACGGTGGCGATCACGATGCCGATCGCCGCGACGTGGAGGGTGTTGAGAATGCCGACGGCGAAGGCTCGCGCGTAGGACATGGAAGGATCGAACTCGATCCGTTTTTCAGCGATCTCGAAGCCGGCTTCCCGGCCCAGAAAGTCGAAGCCGACCTGGATCTGGCGGGTCGAAAGATTATGGAGCGTATTGGTGAACAGATACCAGCCGATGCCGCCCACCGCAGCGATCAGAAGGGCCTGCCAGACGATGCCGCGTACACGCTCGTTATTCAGCATCCTTCGTGCTCCTGCGGTGCAGGGCATCGAACCCCGTTTTCGGCTGTGTCTAGCCGCTCACCGGCCGATTGTCCGATTGCCGGACGCACGGCCGTGAGAAGCCCGTTGGGCCCCCGGGCGGGGCAGAGGCCCCGAGCCCAAGGCGCTCGCAACGGGTCCAATCGCCGAGCCCTAGCAGAGCAATCAGCGGATGGGCGGGGCGTACATCAGGCCGCCATCGCGCCACTGGGCGTTGACGCCGCGCGCGATGCCGATCGGGCCGATGTTGCGCTGATAGAGTTCACCATAGTTGCCGACCGCCTTGATGACCTTGTGCAGCCAGTTGTTGTCCAGCCCAAAGCCCTTGCCGAGGTCGCCGGTTTTGCCCAGCAGTCGCATGATCACCGGGTCCTTGGACTCGGCGGCGAGCTTGTCGATGTTGGCCGAAGTCACGCCGTACTCTTCAGCTTCGAGCAGACCGAAGAGCGTCCACTTGACGATGGTGAAGAACTCCCAGTCACCCCGGCGAACCATGGGGCCCAGCGGCTCCTTGGAGATGGCCTCGGGCAGGATCACGTAGTCGTCCTTGTTCGGGGCTTTCAGGCGGGTGGCAGCCAGGCCCGAGATGTCGGTGGTGTAGACATCGCAACGACCGGCGAAGAAGGCCTGCTCGACTTGGCTCAGGTCGGCGATCACGACCGGCTTGAAGGTCATTTTCTTGGAGCGGAAGTAATCCGACAGGTTCAGTTCGGTGGTCGTGCCGGGCTGCACGCAGACCGACGCGCCGTTCAACTCGGTGGCGCTTTTCACACCGAGCTTCTTGTTGACCATGAAGCCCTGGCCGTCGTAGAAGAGCGTCCCGGCGAATACCGACCCCATGCCGGAGTCGCGCGATGCGGTCCAGGTGGTGTTGCGCGACAGCATGTCCACTTCGCCCGACTGCAGGATGGTGAAGCGGTTCTGTGCGGTGGTCGGCACGAACTGGACCTTGTTGGGATCACCGAGGATGGCAACGGCGACAGCGCGGCAGAACTCGGCATCGAGCCCAGTCCATTTCCCGGTCGAGTCAGGGGCGGAGAAACCGAGCAAACCGGTATTGACCGCGCAGCGCAGCGCACCACGCTGTTTGATCGAGTCAAGGGTGGGACCGGCGAGCGCGATCGCAGGGGCCGCGGCGACGGCCGTCACGGCAAGCGTCTTCAGAAGCTTTTTCAGCATGAGTCAGTCTCCAGTGGGTCGGGCCTTCGCGAATGCGAAGCTTGTAAATGAGTGTAAGGGTGTTTGCGTGGTACGCACAATCAGCCGGGATTCAATGGGGGCTTTCGCGGGTGCGCGCGTCCGCCTGCTCGAGGGGTGCCGCACCCGAAAACGGTAGGATAGGGCTTTCCCGATTCAAGAGGATGTTCCTGATGCATCGTATCGCCGTGTTGCCCGGAGACGGGATTGGCAAGGAGGTGGTGCCCGAGGGCCTGCGCGTGCTCGAGGCTGCGGCCACCCGCTTTGGCATCCCCCTGCATTTCGACCATTTTGACTTTGCCAGTTGCGATTACTACGCCCGGCACGGCGCCATGATGCCGGCTGACTGGAAGGATCGCATCGGTGGGCATGACGCGATTTTCTTCGGTGCAGTCGGCTGGCCGGCAACGGTGCCCGACCATGTCTCGCTCTGGGGGTCGCTGCTACAGATGCGGCGAGAATTCGATCAGTACATCAATCTCCGGCCGGTCCGCCTGATGCCGGGCGTGCCTTGCCCGCTCGCCGGACGCAAGCCCGGTGATATCGATTTCTACGTCGTACGCGAAAACACCGAGGGTGAGTACTCTTCGGTCGGCGGCAAGATGTTCCCAGGCACCGACCGGGAGTTTGTGCTCCAGGAGTCGGTGTTTACGCGCACCGGAGTCGACCGGGTGCTCCGGTACGCATTTGAACTGGCCCGCCGCCGTCCGCGCCGCAAGCTGACCTCGGCCACCAAGTCGAACGGCATCTTCATTTCAATGCCCTACTGGGATGAGCGGGTCGAGGCGATGCGCGCACAATACCCGGACGTGGCTGTGGACAAATTTCACATCGACATCCTTACGGCCCACTTCGTGCGCAACCCGAACTGGTTTGATGTGGTGGTGGCGAGCAACCTATTCGGTGACATCCTGTCGGATCTGGGGCCAGCCTGCACCGGGACGATTGCGATCGCCCCGTCGGGCAATATCAATCCCGAGCGGCGCTTCCCCTCGCTCTTCGAGCCCGTGCATGGCTCGGCGCCCGACATCTATGGCAAGGGGGTGGCGAATCCGATCGGTCAGATCTGGTGCGCGGCCATGATGCTGGACCATCTGGGCTTCGGTGCGGCCCACGACGCCATCCTGGGCGCGATCGAAACCGTGACGGCCGAGGGGCCGCGCACCCCCGACATGGGTGGCACGGCGGGCACCGGCGATGTCGGGCGGGCGATCGCTCAGGTCGTCTCGGGTTAGCATTGCGGTCTGGTTGGACTATTTTCTTTTCGTTCCAAATTTCAGGAGCACTTACGATGAAGTTTTCTGCACACTTGGCGGGCGCGCTTGCGCTGGCCGTCTCCGCTTTCGGCGTTCAGGCTCAGGAGTATCCGAGCCGGCCGATTTCGATGGTCGTGCCTTTTACGGCGGGTGGTCCCACCGATATCGTTGCGCGCAGCATGGCCGAAGCGATGGGCCGCGCAATGGGCGGCGCCAAGATCGTCGTGGAAAACGTTGCGGGCGCTGGCGGTACGATTGCCCCGGCTCGAGTGGCGCGTACCAAGCCAGACGGCTACACGATCCTGATCCATCACATCGGCATGTCGACGGCCCCGACGCTCTACCGCAAGCTGTCTTACAGCCCCGTGAACGACTTCGAGCACATCGGGCTGATCAACGAAGTGGCGATGACCCTGCTGGCGAAAAACGCCTTGCCGGTGCAAAGCGTTGGCGAGCTTCTACCCTACCTCAAGCAGAATGCTCCGAAGATGACGATGGCCAACGCCGGGATCGGGGCGGCCTCGCATCTGTGCGGCTTGCTGTTCATGAGTGCGCTGGGCGCCGATATGGTGACCGTTCCTTACAAGGGCACGGCAGAGGCGCTGGCTGACCTGATGGGTGGGCAGGTTGATCTGCTTTGCGACCAGACCACCAATACGGTGCCATCGATCAAGGGTGGAAAGGTCCGTGCACTGGCGGTGACCTCGCCCCAGCGTCTGGCCGTTTTGCCCGACCTGCCCACGCTCGACGAGGCTGGCCTCAAGGGCTTCAGTGTGTCGATCTGGCATGGTTTCTATGCGCCCAAGGGCACGCCCAAGGCCGCGATCGACAAGCTCGAAGCGGCGCTGAAGGCCGCGCTCAAGGACCCGGCGATCATCAAGCGTTTTGCCGATCTGGGGACCGAGCCGGTATCTCAGGCCAAGGCAAGCCCGGCGGCCTTGCGTGACCATCTTGCGTCCGAGATCAAGCGCTGGGAGCCCCTGATCAAGAAGGCCGGCACCTTTGCGGACTGAGTGGCGGGTTTGAGTTGAATGGTCGGCGCCCCGGTGGAGGTCCTGTCGTGACGGATTGGACGGATCCCCGGTCGGCGCCGGCGCTGTTGTTGCGCAGCTTCGAGGCCGCTGTCGCTGCCGCAGACCCAGCCCGGGTGCTTGCCCGTCATGTGCCCGACGAGCAGACCCTCCGGGGTTACCGACGAACCCTCGTGGTGGGCGCTGGCAAGGCAGCCGCCAGCATGGCGGCGGCGCTCGAGCGACATTGGCCCTCGGATTGCCCGCTGAGCGGTCTGGTGATTACCCGCTACGGGCACGCCCTGTCCTGCGGTCGGGTCGAGGTGGTCCAGGCCGGGCACCCCATGCCCGACGAATCCGGTCAGCTCGCCGCGGAGCGCCTGCTTCAGATCGCGCAAGACGCCGATCCCGCCGACCTGTTGATCGTTTTGCTCTCGGGTGGGGGCTCCAGCCTCCTGAGCCTGCCGGTGTCCGAGATTCCGATGGTTGACCTGCGGGCCGTCACGCAGTCACTGCTGGTAAGCGGGGCACCGATTCAATCGATCAATGTGGTGCGCAAACATCTCTCGCGAGTGGCGGGCGGGCGATTGGCCGCGGCCACGCGCGCGCGGGTGCTCGCGCTGGTGATCTCCGATGTCGCAGGCGACGACCTGTCCTCGATCGCGAGCGGCCCTTGCGCGCCGGATCCCAGCACCTACGGGGATGCGCTCCAGGTGATTGAGCGCCATTCGGTGGCGGCCCCTGATTCGGTTCTGGCCTGGCTGCGTCGAGGTGCCGCCGGAGGCGTGGATGAGACGCCGAAACCGGGCGACGAGGTCTTCCAGCGGGTCGAGCACCGGCTGATCGCGAGCGCTCAGCGCAGCCTCGAGGCGGGTGCGGAGGTGTTTCGCCGCGCAGGGATCGAGGCGCACATTCTGAGCGACAGCATCACGGGCGAAGCGCGGGATGTGGCCGAGGTGCACGCCGCGATCGCCCGCCAGATTGTTCGGCATGGCCAGCCCTTCGCCCGGCCGGTCGCGCTCATTTCCGGGGGGGAGTGCACGGTCACGGTTCGAGGCCGGGGTCGGGGCGGACGCTGCAGCGAGTTTCTGCTTGCGCTTGCGTTGGCCGGCGCCGACCTCCCGGGGCTCTGGGCGCTGGCCGCCGACACCGACGGGATCGACGGGGTCGAAGATGATGCCGGAGCCTGGTTCGGGCCCGATACGCTCGCTCGGCTGGCCCGCCGAGGCGTGGATGGGCGGCGAATGCTGGCCGATAACGATGCCTGGCGATTTTTTGAGGCGGCCGGTTCCCTGATCCGAACCGGTCCCACCTTCACCAATGTCAATGACTACAGGGTCCTCTGGATCCATTGAGGCTGAGGGTCTTTCCTTCCGCCCGAACACTATCGGCTGCTGAGCCGACTCACGGAGATTGTCCTGGAAACGACCGCCTCATCCCCCCTGGACCCGATCCCCTCGGGCCCCGATCAGTTGAGCATGATCCGGCCGGACGACTGGCACCTGCATTTGCGCGATGGCGAAGCCCTAGCGGCTGTGGCGCCGGCGTCAGCGGCACAGTTCGCGCGGGCGATCGTGATGCCCAATCTGAGGCCACCGGTCACCACGGTCGCGCAGGCGATTGCCTATAGGGAACGGATCCTTGCGGCGCTGCCCGCTGCAGCCGTATTTGAGCCCCTGATGACGCTTTATCTCACCGACAACACGACGGCTGACGAAATCGACCGTGCGGTCGACAGCGATTGCGTGCATGCGGTCAAGCTTTATCCGGCAGGTGCCACCACCAATTCGGACGCCGGGGTGACGGCGCTGCGCCGTGTCTACGGCGCGCTCGAGGTGATGCAGCGACGCGGTCTGCCCTTGCTCATTCATGGCGAGGTGACCGACCCGGGGGTTGATGTGTTTGACCGGGAGGCCCGCTTCATCGACGAGGTGCTCGAGCCCATGCGGCGGGACTTTCCCGCGCTGCCGGTGGTGTTCGAGCACATCACGACCGCTGAAGCCGCCCAGTACGTGACGGGTGCGAGCGGTCGCATCGGCGCTACGATCACCGCACATCACCTGCTCTGGAATCGCAACGCGATCTTTGCCGGCGGGCTGCGCCCCCATTGGTATTGCCTGCCTGTGCTCAAGCGCGAGCACCACCGACAGGCGCTCCTTGCCGCGGCAACCGGAGCAAGCGACCGCTTCTTTCTCGGCACGGACAGCGCACCTCATCCGGCGCGGCTCAAGGAGCACGCGGCTGCCTGTGCGGGTTGCTATACCGCACCCCATGCGATCGAACTCTACGCGACCGCGTTCGAGCAGGCCGGCGCACTCGATCGGCTCGAGTCGTTCGCAAGCGTGAATGGACCTCGGTTTTACGGCCTGCCGGTCAATACCCAGCGGGTGACGCTCGTGCGGCAGGACTGGACCATTCCGGATCGTTTGCCCTTTGGGGCCGATGGCATCGTCCCGCTTGCTTCGGGCGAGACGCTGCACTGGAAACTCGCCGTCTGATCGTCTGATTGGCCGGGCATCCAGGAAGGCCTTGTTCGTGCTTTGGCGGCAGCCGATCGCCGGGCTGATCGCCCGTTGCGGTGATCCGGGTGAAGGCCCGCCATCGATCGGGGCGCTCAACCAGGAGGCCGATCGGCGTGCGGTACGGTCCCGAAGCGGTCGATCGATTCGCTTCGTCGCTTCGCGTGAAGGGGAGGCATTATCTGCAGCCGCCTATGAGGGACGGATCTGGGCGAGCGGCGAGGTGGTCACCCGCCAGCATGGCCGTGGCGCCTGCCACGATGGTTTCAACGCCTACTGCTGGCTCGCTTTCCCGCAGGTGCGTGCCTGCCTGAACGCCTTGCAGGCGCTCGCGCTCGGTCTGAGGCGCGATCCTGAAACTGCCCCTGAAGCGATGCTGTCGCCCGGCAGGGGCCGACTTCGCGATCAGGTCACGCTGTTTGACGAAAGCGGCGGGCTGCTCGTCACCCGTAACCGCGCACTCGCGTCGGCCTTTCATGCGGGCGACTGGCAGACGCTCTTTGTGCGGCTGCGCGAGCTCTGGCCAGACCAGGCGAATCTGCTGCTCACCGGGCACGCCCTTCACGAAAAGCTCTTGAATCCCTACAAGTCCATATGCGCCAGGGTCCTCTGGATCGATA
>JBIKTA010000114.1:0-7152 GCA_044348315.1 Burkholderiaceae bacterium
TGTCTGCACGCCCTCCAATTTGGGTCCTTTGGACCTCAGGGTCGAGGCGAACGGTCAAACCCTGGCGAGTTTCAGCGATGTGGCGGTGAATCCTCCCGTCGTGCGCTTGGACATTACCGTGCCGGCGCAGGCTCAGGCCAACCCGCAGACGGCGGAAAAATCCGGCACTCTCGACATCGTGCTTGCACCCGGAAACGCTCCGATTACCGTCATCAATTTCCTCCGCCACGTCGAGGAGGGGTACTACCCGGGCACGGTTTTCCACCGCGTCTATCCGGGCTTCATGATTCAGGCCGGAGGGCTGACTTATGCATCGAACGCGTACGCCAACAAGCAGGCGATCTTTCCTCCGATCCCGCTCGAGCGGACAACGGTGACGGGACTAAGCAACATTCAGTTCTCGGTCGCGATGGCGCGGACCAGTGCCGTGAACTCGGCGACCAGCCAGTTTTTCATCAGCGTGGAGGACAACAGCGCGACTCTGGATGCGGACGGTAGCCAAGCCGTTGACCCCGGGAATGGCTATGCCGTTTTTGGTGAATTGACGGCGTCGTCCCGAGCCGAGTCGCAACAGACGATCGACCTGCTGAACGCGATCCTCGCGGTCCCCAAATCCCCCAGCGGCGAGGGCACCCAGCCCCTCAATCCCCCTGTCATCACCGGGGCGACCCGGATCCGCTAACTTTCCCCCCGTAGCCACACTTGCTATAACAAGCTGACAAGCGTATCGTCGTTTGATCCCAACGAACGACGATGCGCCGTGCCGACACTCGCCCAGACTGCCACCGTGGTCCGCAGCAAGAATGCGGGCCCGCTCACCCTGTCCTTCGATCTGATGTTCCCGGATCGGGCGGCCTTTGATCTGGCTGCTGCCTCGCCGGCGCTCGCCCCGGCTCGGATTGCCGACCTCTACGGCGTTCGCGAGGCAGATGTCGCGGTCATCCCTTATCCGGTCGCAAACGCGATCAAGATCGCTCTGCCGCGGCGCATCGTCGCGGGTTCGCCCGGCGATCGCGATGTCTATGGCGCGCAGCAGCACGCCCCGCTTCTGGAGGTCGAGCTATGAGCGCGGTCGCATCACTCCTGGCGCGCAAGCCCCAGCGGCTGCGCATCCTCTCCGCATCGGGCCAGCTCGGCTACGGCATACCGGCCGACGCGTTCGCTGAAGGACTGCGCCGCCGACCGGACTTCATTGGCGCCGACATGGGTTCCGTCGATCCCGGTCCGGCTTACCTGGGCTCGGGCGAGCTCGCGACCAGTCCGCTTGCGACTCGCCGCGACCTCTCGCTCGTGCTCGAGGGGGCGCGTTCCCTGGGCGTGCCTCTGATCCTGGGCAGCGCGGGCACGGCCGGTGCGCGTCCGCATCTCGAGACCACGCTCGCGGTGCTGCGCGACATCGCCCGGGAGAAGGGCTTGCGTTTCCGCATGGCAACGATCCGCTCCGACCTCTCCAAAGCCAGGGTCCAAGCCGCGCTCGCGGCCGGTGACTTGAAGCCGCTGGGCGCCGAGTTGCCCGTGAGCGCCGCCGATATCGAGGCCTGCACCCACATGGTGGGCCAGATGGGCTGCGAACCGTTCGAGCGCGCGCTTGCGCTCGAGCCTGATGTGATTGTTGCGGGTCGGTCCTGTGACACGGCGATTTTTGCTGCGATTCCCAAGCGGCTGGGCTTTGACATGGCCAATGTCATGCACATGGCCAAGATCATCGAGTGCACGTCGGTCTGCTGCGAGCCAGGCGGGCGCGACGCCATGCTCGCTGAGCTCGATCACGAGGGCTTCGTGCTGGAGAGCATGCACCCCGGGCGGCGTGCTACGCCGCTCTCGGTCGCAGCCCATAGCCTTTACGAGCAGGCTGATCCCACCCGGTTTACCGAGCCCGATGGCACGCTCCATGTCACAAACGCCCGTTACACCGCGGTCGACGAGCGTCGCACGCGGGTGACGGGCGCGACCTGGGAGCAGGCTTCGCAGACCACACTCAAGATCGAGGGTGCTGCCCAGGTCGGTTTTCGCGCAGTGCTGCTGGCGGCGAGCGTCGATCCCGGTTTCATCGCTCATCTCGATGGGACGCTGGCCGAGGTCGAGCGCATCACCCGCTCGATGGTCGCGGGCGACTACACCCTCTATCCCCGGCTCTACGGGCTCGATGCCGCGCGACTGTCCCCGGCTGCGGCGGGCCTCGCGCCCCGTGAGGTATTTGTCATGGTCGAAGTGATCGCAGCGGACGCGTCGCTTGCGCTCGCCGCCGCCAAGACCTTCAAGCAGTACCTGCTGCATCACGGTTTCCCGGGGCGCAAGTGCACCGGGGGCAATCTCGCGTTTCCGTTCACGCCACCCGAGGTGCTCGCGGGCGCGGCCTGGCGGTTTGCGCTCTATCACGTGATGCCTGCGCCCGACGCGCCCTCGCTCTTTCCGGTGGAGGTCGAGGAGGTGGGCGCATGAGGACGGTCATGGGTCGCGAGGTGCTCGATACCCTCGATGAGTTGGTCGATCCCCGCTGGAGTGCGGTGCTTGCGATCGATATCCAGAATGATTTTTGCAGCCCGCAGGGACATTTCGCCCGCTACGGCAAGGATGTCGCGCGGATGGCGCCTGCGGTGTCGCGCATGGTCGAGTTTGTTGGGCGTGCCCAGAGCCTTGGGATGCGTACGATTTTCATGCGACAGGCTTCACTGCCCGACGCGCGGATGGACTCGCCGGCATGGCTGCGATTCAAGACGCGTGATGGCAAGGCACCCGACTACACCATTCCGGGTACCTGGGGTTGGCAGTTCGTGGATGGGTTGAACGTGCGCGATTCAGACTGGGTCGTTGAAAAGTTCAGGCCTGACAGTTTCATCGGCACGCACCTGGACCATATTCTGCGTACGCAGGGCATACAGACTGTGATCCTCTGCGGGACGACCACCGAAGGCTGTGTCGAATCCACCGTCCGATCGGCCTCCTACCACGACTATTACACCGTGGTGGTCTCCGATGCGGTGGCCTCGCCCAATGCCGAGCTCCACGAGGGCTCGCTTCGTTTCTTCCGAGCCCGCTACCCGACACATACCGCGGATGAGGTGCTCGCCGCAGTGACACAGGCCCAGTCACAGGTCCAGTCGACGGCCTCATCGCAGGCCCAATCGCAGGCCCAATCGCAGGCGGCTCGATCCGCCTCGGCAACCTGAACACCCGCGGCCATACCTTGTTTGCTCCAGTCGCCCCCGCGCCAGTTCATTGACCCCTGCTCGAGTCCGATACCCCTATGTCCCCGATCCCGATGCCCCGTCCTCTTGATCTCGCAACCGGTCGAAACAGGCGTCTACGTGAGCGCATCGCGAGCCCTCGCCTGTTGATGGCGCCGGGCGTGTTCGACTGCCTGACCGCGCGGCTGGCCGAACGCGCCGGGTTCGAGGCGATCTACATGACCGGGTCCGGCGTCTCGATTACTCGGATGGGCGCGCCCGACGTGGCCTTACTCTCCTTTGGAGAGATTCTGGATCAGGCCCGCCGCATTGCCGAGGTGAGCTCGATCCCGCTGATTGCCGATGCCGATACCGGTTATGGTGGGCCGCTGAACGTGATCCGCACGGTGCGCGAATTCGAGCGGGCAGGCGTGAGCGCCGTGCAGCTCGAGGATCAGGACTGGCCCAAGCGCTGCGGGCACGAGATGGGCCGCAAGCTGGTTTCGACCGAGGAGATGTGCGCCCGGGTCCGGGCGGCGGCCGATGCCCGCGTCGATCCCGATCTGGTGATTGTCGCGCGCACCGATGCGCGAACCGCACTCGGTATCGACGCGGCGATCGAGCGGGCCTGTCGCTATGTCGAGGCGGGTGCTGATGTGGCCTTTGTCGAATCGCCTGAGAGCCCCGACGAGATGCGTCGGATTGCGCGCGAGGTGCCCGCGCCGACGCTGGCCAATATCGTCGAGGGTGGCCGTACGCCCAATCTGCCTGCAGCCGAGCTGGAGGCGATCGGTTACCGTCTTTCGATCCATCCCAACGCGATCACCCGGATGATCGGACGCATGGGCGCCGAGCTCTACGCCCATCTTCACCGTGAGGGCAGCACCCACGCCTGGGCCGATCGCATGCTCGATCATCGTGCGCTCTGGGACCTGTTCGACTACCCCGCGTTCATTGAGCTGGAGGGGCGTTATGCGGCTGCGCCGGCCCCGGGTTGATGAAACCGACCGGGTGCCCGCGCGCGGGGTGAGCCCGCGCGGCGCTCGAGCGGCGAATCAAGTGGATGCCCAAGCACCCGGCGCCCCACTGGCCGCATGGCAGAGCTTTCGCACCAATGCGTCCCTGCCCGAGCCGCTCTATCACCAGATTTTTGCGATGCTGCGGGATCGCATCCTGGATGGCCGATTTGCGCCGGGAGGTGTGTTCCCCAGCGAGAGCGAGATCGAGGCCGCATTGGGGGTCTCACGGATCACGGCCCGTCGGGCCCTCGATGAGCTGGCTGCGCGCGGACTGATTGTGCGTGGTCAGGGGAGGCGCTCGACGGTTGCACCCTACCGGCCGCGTACGCGTCTGCTCGCGGGTGTGGAGGGCATGATCGAGAACAACCGCCAAATGGGCGACCTCACGACCGTCGAACTCCTGGAGCGGGCCGATGTGCCTGCAGGACCCGAAATCAGCCAGCAATTGCGCGTCAAACGTGGGGAGCCGGTGCAGCGTTCGGTTCGCGTGCGCAGCATCGACGGACTGCCCTTTTCCTATGCGATCACTCATCTCCCGCGCAGGGTGGCCAAACTGATTCAGTCCGAGCGCATGTCGACCGAACCCCTGATCGAGTTGCTCGAGCGTGCGGGTATTGTGATCGGGCGTGCCGAGCAGACGATTTCGGCCCGGGTGGCCACCAGTGAGGTGGCGCGCGCCTTGCACATCGAAGCCGGCTCGGCGCTTCTCGAATCCGAGCGCATCGTTTTTGACGAAGCCGACCGGCCGGTCGAGGCGATTGTCGTGCTCTATCGGCCCGACGTGTACCGCTATGCTGTGGACCTGCGCCGCACCCATTCCGAAGGCGGGCGAGTCTGGTCTTCAGGAACGGCCCGACCTGCGGTTGCGGGTCGGGCGAGCAGCAAGCTCAGGCCAACCAATCCGGATGCTGCGACGCCCAGGGCTGGGCGCTCTCGTACGCCGCCGCAACGCGATAGATGAGCGGCTCATGAAAATGACGCGCCATGATCTGGAGCGCAATCGGCAGTTTCGGCTGATCGGTGAATCCCATCGGCAGCACGAGTGCGGGCATGCCGGTCAGATTGCCCAAGCGCGTCATCTTGCCGCGCGCCGAGGGTGTGGCCGCCCGCAGTTCGGCCATGGTCATGGACGGCGCCTCACGGCCAGGCATCAGCAGGACATCAAAGCGCTCTTTCAAAATACGGTCCAGATGGGCGGTCGTTGCCGCAGCTTTCCCTCGAGCGGCCTCGTAGGCCTCTTGGGTGCGCCGTACACCGGCCTCCAGACGCTTCCTGAGGCCCGCGCCGTATTTCGCGGACGTGACAGGGTCGGACAGACGCTCGCGATGCTCGTGCCAGGCCTCGTATTCCAGGATCACTGTGCTGTCGGCGTGCACGTCTTCAGCCCCTTCGAGTTCGAACTCGATCACCTCGAGCCCCAGGCCCCTCAGGCAATCGAGAGCCGCAGCGAAGGCCGAGAGCACGACCGGTTCGTTGTCACCGGCAGCGATCAGATTGACGGGTACCCCGGCTTTCAGTCCCTTGAGCGGCTGACCGATCTGCGACGCGAAGTCGAGTCCGGTGGGCATCTCGCGGCTGTTCGGATCGAGCGGATCAAAGCCGGCCATCGCCTGCAGCATCAGTGCATTGTCGAGCACGGTGCGCGTCATCGGTCCGATGTGGTCCAGGCTCAGGCTGACCGGCACCACGCCGTCCTGCGAAACCAGACCGAAGGTGGGCTTGAGTCCGACGATGCCGCATACGGAGCTGGGGTGGCGGATCGAGCCACCGGTGTCCGTACCGATGGCGCCAAAGGCCAGGCCCGCCGCCACGGCAGCACCCGAGCCGCTCGAGGAGCCGCCTGGCGAATGCTCCAGGGACCAGGGGTTGAGCGGGGGAACCAACCGATCATGCTCGCCCGGCACGCCGTAAGCGAATTCCCACAGCCCGACCTTGCCGAGCAGCACCGCGCCGGCCTCGCGCAGGCGCCGATAGACGGTGGCATCCCGATCCGGTACAAAATCAGCCATCACCTCGGAGTGGCAGGTCGTCAGGATCCCGGTGGTGAAGACGTTGTCCTTGAGTGCGATCGGGATTCCATGCATCGCGCCGCGCGATCGGCCGGCCACGCGTTCCCGGTCGGCTTCACGAGCCTGCGCGAGCGCCTGCTCGGCGGTGACGGTGATGAAGGCGTGCAGCCTGCCGTCGAATCGCTCGATCCGGTCGAGCACCTGACGGGTCAGTTGTTCGGAGGTGAAGCGGCCCTGCTTCAGACCCTCGGCCGCCCCGGCCAGTGTGAGATAAGCGTCGATCATTTTTTTCCTGAATCTCCGTTCGTTTGCTGCGGCGACGTTCGCAGCACTGTTTTCGTGTCGCGTCAGTTGGAAGCTTAGTTCAATTCAACAGGAGGATTTGTCATGGACCGCAGAAATTTCATTCAGTCCGGCGCCGCCGCCGGTGTCGCGCTCTCCGCACCGACGGCCTTCGCACAGGCCGAGCCGCCTTCGGCGTGGCCCTCGCGCCCGATCAAGATGGTGGTTGCATTCGGGCCCGGCGGCTCAACCGATGTGACCGCTCGAGCCATTGTGCCCAAGCTCCAGGATGTTCTCGGGCAGCGCATCCTGATCGACAACAAGCCGGGTGCCGGGTCCAACATCGGCAGCGAGTACGCGGCGCGTCAGCCAGCAGACGGTTACACGATCTTTCTGGGAACCGTTGCCAACGCCATCAACATGCGGCTCTACAAGAAGCTCAATTACGACCTGATGCGGGACTTCGAGCCGGTGACCATCGTCTCCACCGCACCTGCCGTTCTGGTTGTGCATCCCAGCTTGCCCGTCAATAACGTCAGGGACCTGATTGCGTACGCCAAGGCCAATCCTGGCAAACTGAATTACGCTTCATCGGGTGTCGGCACCACGCCCCACCTGGCAGGCGAGATGCTCAACAGTCGCTTCGGCCTCGACATTACGCACATCGCCTACAAG
>JBIKTA010000115.1:0-7045 GCA_044348315.1 Burkholderiaceae bacterium
CGAGCGCTCGAGCCGGCTCGCGCTCGTCCACCGCAATCTCGGCCCGGCTGAGCAACACCGCCTGCAACAGGCCGGGTTCAGCCTCCGCCCGCTCGATCCACTGCTCGACCCGCTCGCGGTCGTTCAGACGCTGCGCAGCCTTCGCCGCCACGAGTGAGGCCGTACCGGCCAGCTCCGTATCGGCGAGCGCGGGCTTGAGCACCCGCTCGGCCCGACCGAAACGCCCTTCGTAGAGCGCAATCAAACCGTCACGCAGGCCACGCACGGCCGCATTGCGCAAGCGGCGATGGCGAAAATCCCGGACCCGCTGCGGCAGTGAGAGGGCATTGACCAGCGCAAGGATAAGCGCATAGCCGAGCAGAAAGCATGCGAGCAGCACCACTGCCAGAAGGTTGATGGAAAGATCGACCCGGTAAGGCGGCCAGAGGATCGCAACGTTGCCCTCGTTGAAATGGACGAGTAGCGCAAGCCCGACTGCAGCCGAAAGCACAAGCAGGATCGCAATGAGCCGGCTCATTCGAGCCCCCGACAGACACGGTCAACCGCACGGCGTTGTGACACGATCAGTCCTTCGCCGCGCGGTTCGCACGTGCTGCGCGCACTGCAGCAAGACTTTCATTGGGTAGCGGGGGCTCGAGCGCCAGACGGGCACTGCGCAGTTGCCGAAGCTGCTGGAGCGCCTGAGCAACAGCACGGCTGTCGATGTCATAAAACCGGCTGACCGCGTCGATCACGCGCTCGAGGTCGGCACGAAACAGCGTCTCGTTCCGGGCAAGCAGCGAGATGCGGGTGTTGAGCAGCATCAAGCGCAGGTTTTCCTTGAGGAAATAGGCCTGATCGGGCGCGATCAGCAGGGACTCGGGGTGATCGATCCGGCGGACGCGGATCAGCCCCTGCAGATCGTCGAACAGGCCCCTCAGGCTCGAAAGCGGGCCGGAATCGGGCTGGGTGGCGCCCGCGGGCGCGGAGCCGGCCGGGAGCTCGGACTGAATGGCACTGCCCGCCGGGGGAGCACGTTCGCGTCGGGCAAGCGAAGAGGTCAGCGGCCACTGATCGATCTGCGCAATCAGCACGTCGAGCCGCGTGGCGAGCACCACGACCTCGGAAGCGGGGTGCGCGCGCAGGCGCTCGAGATCACTGACCAGCGCCCGTCGAAGAGGCGCAAGCGTCGAGTCACTCTGCCGGGACAACCGCTGCTCGGTCTGTTCGAGTGCGATCAGCGCGCCACGGGGGTCAACACCCAGCGCCAGTTGCTGCGATGCCAGCATCAACGTCGACTCCACCTCAGCCAACAGCGCGTCGGCGGACTCCTGAATCAGTCCACGATAGAGCTTTTCGACCTGAACATAGAGCGCCTGAGCCTCCGAAACACGGGCGTCCATGAGCGTCTGGCGCTGCTGCAAATCCCTCAACTGCTCCTGGGCGCGCCCGAGCGCGTTGTCGGCGTCGGATATCCGCCGGTCGGTGCCCTCGAGGCGAAGCGTCGCCCCGCGCTCCAGGGCCGACAGCCTCTGCGAAGACATCCATGACCAGCCAAGCGCGAAGACGGCCAGGGCGAGTGCGCCTCCCGCGAGCCAGACAACAGGCGGTCGCCGCCTCAGAGGCCGCTCAGACACGGGCGGGTCGGCGGTGGGAAAAGACGTCGTGGAGGAAGCCTGTTCCTGCTCGAGAGCAGGACGGGACTCACTACCAGAGGGATGAGGCTCAGCCAAGACGAGACCCCGCGTCAGATGAAGACAGTTGAAACTCGTTTACAGAAAAGATAGTGCCGAAAGCGACTCAGGCAGATTCTAGCGCGGCCGCGAGTGCCTCGACGCCCGGCTCGACAACCGCCACACGGTCAAATCCAGCGGCACGCGCTTCGTCCGCGATGCGCGAATGGACGACCAGTGCCCGGTCGCGCCCAGACCGCTGCGATCCGAAACGCTCACCCAGCAGCTTGCGACAGGTCGCAATCGTCGCAGTCTGGGTGAACACCCAATCGATGGGTTCGACATCCGCAACCCAAGCTCGAAGCGCCTCGATGACTTCCGCTGCGGGCTCGACGATCCGGCGACGGTAGATCGCAAGCACTTCGACGTGGGCGCCTTGATCGCGCAAGCACTCGATCCACGACTCACGCCCACCGTCACCTCGAATGACCAGGCAGCGCAAGCCTTCCGGCGCGACGAATGGCCGCGTGGCGATGAGGCTCGCGGCATCCCAGGGAGGGATTTCCGGGAAGACGACGGACGAAGGCGCAGCCGACAAACGCCTGGACTGCAGGCTCACCAGGGATCCCGGACCGACCACCGCCAAGCCCGCCTGACCGGGCCAGCGATCCTCGAGGGCATCCAACAGGAACGCAAGCGCTGCAGGGCTCACGGCAATCACCCAGTCTGCAGAGGCTACCCGTTCGGAGAGATCAGACGGCGGCTCGGGCTCCAAACGGGTGAGAGGCAGTTCGAGCACGTAAAAGCCACGTGCGCGAATCGCACGCCCGATCCCAGCGATGCGAGGCTGCGGCTGGGTCAGGACGACCCGAGCCACCGGCCGGCTCCCTGCTCCAGCAGCGCCGCAGCCGCCCGGATGCCGAGTTGCTCGGCGCCCTCAAAATGAGGCTGCGGCGATTTGAGGTCCGTATCGGACATCCCGCTGCCATCCTCGGCACCGACCCGAGCACGGAGCCGCAAGGTACCGTCAGCGTCGGTGACGCAGTACGCGGCGAGCGGCATGCGGCAGTTGCCACCGAGTCGGCGCGCCACCGTGCGCTCAGCGCTGACCTCGATATGGGTGCGCCGGTCGGCCAGCGGCGCAAGCCAAGCCTCAAGATCAGGCCGATCGGCGAGCGTTTCGATTCCGAGCGCGCCCTGCCCGGCAGCAGGCAGGCTCGCATCGATCGGGATCATTGACCGAATGCGGTCGGCAAGACCAAGCCGCTTGAGACCGGCCGCGGCGAGGATGATCGCGTCATAGTCCCCGGCGTCGAGCTTGGCCAGACGGGTGTTGACATTGCCCCTGAGCGGCAGGACCTGAAGCAGCGGAAACCGAAAACGGATCTGCGAGGCTCGACGCAGACTCGACGTCCCTACGCGCGCGCCCGCCGGCAAGAGCTCCAGAGACTCGAAATGGGCAGACACGAACGCATCGCGGGGGTCTTCACGCTTCATCACGATGGGCAGCGCGAACGCATCGCCGAGTTCCATCGGCACATCCTTCAGCGAGTGCACGGCAAGATCGGCCCGCCGATCGAGCAGCGCCACCTCAAGCTCCTTGACGAAGAGTCCCTTGCCACCGATTTCGGCCAGCGGCCGATCCAGAATCCGGTCACCCTCGGTCGTCATGCCCAGGATCTCGACCACGCAGCCGGGATAAAGCTCGATCAGCCGAGACTTGACATGTTCGGCCTGCCAGAGGGCGAGCTGGCTCTGGCGAGATGCGATGACGAGACGGGATGGGGTAGCGGGAAAATTCGAGCCTGGAGACATGTTCATCCGATCAGAGTGCGTAGAGAGGACCATTGCCGACGGCTGACGGGAAGCCGCTCGGGTACGTCGCGGAGCACGACCTGCCAACGCGCGTCGCCCGATTCGTCCGGTCCGGACCCGACACGCTCGAAACCGGCGATGGCGGAGCGGGCCACCAACGCATTGCGATGCACCCGCACAAAAAGGCCGGCGAGCTCGGCCTCGAGCGAACTCAAGGAGTCCTCGATGAGGTACTCGCGCTGCCGGGTACGCACCGTGACGTACTTGAGCTCGGCCTTGAGGTAGATCACCTGCTCGACCGGCACCAGCATCAAACGGCCCCGCTCGTGAACCGCAAAATGGCGGCGCGCTGCGCGAGCGGGCTCTGGGTCGGCCGCCACAGGGGCTGGGGCTGGCAGGACCTGCTGGGGGCTGGCAGGCTTCTCATCGACCCGTCGGAGGGCCTGGAGCAAGCGGGGCGCCTCCACGGGTTTGAGCAGGTAGTCGATCGCCTTGACCTCGAATGCGTCGACTGCATAACGCGCGCTGCCGCTCACGAAAATAACCGAAGGGGGGGGCACAGGCAAGGCAGGGGGTCGCGCCGGAGGAACGGACGGAGTCAGCCGCCGAACCAGTTCGATCCCACTCATGCCCGGCAACACAGCGTCGACCAGCAGCACCTCAGGATGGAGCGCATCGATCCGCTCGATCGCCGACTGGGCATCGCTGACCTCGCCGAGTACCCGATGCGGAAAAGCGCCGTTCAGCGAGTCGAGCGCACGCCGCAACTGGGCCCGGCCGGCCAATTCGCTGTCAACGATCAGAATCGAGTGTCCAATTTGCATGACGGTCGCTTCAACATGGGGGACCCGAACCCATTTCAGACCCCCCCGTATAATCCGTTTCTTTTTGTGTCACCCGATTATGACAGATCAACTTGCACAAAAGACATCCGCCTGGTCTGGCCGGTTTTCAGAGCCAGTATCCGAGTTGGTCAAGCGATACACCGCCTCGGTCGATTTCGATCAGCGCCTCGCGCGGGTCGATATAGAGGGTTCGCTTGCCCACGCCGCCATGCTCTGCACGGCCGGTATCATCAGCCAGAACGACCTGTCATCGATTCGGCAGGGGATGGCACAGATTCTCGCCGAGATCGACGCCGGCAGCTTCCATTGGTCGATCGAGCTCGAGGACGTGCATCTGAACATCGAGCGCAGGCTGACCGAGTTGGTGGGCGACGCCGGCAAACGACTGCACACGGCGCGCTCGCGCAACGATCAGGTCGCCACCGACATCCGGCTGTGGCTGCGCGGGGTGATCGACGACACGGTGGCAGGCCTTCGCGCGCTCCAGGCTGCCCTCGTCGCGCTCGCTGACACACACTCGGCAACGGTCATGCCTGGCTTCACGCACCTTCAGGTCGCGCAGCCGGTTACCTTCGGCCATCACTTGATGGCCTACGTCGAGATGTTCAGCCGGGACGAGGAGCGCCTGATCGACTGCCGAAAGCGGGTCAATCGGCTGCCGCTGGGCGCCGCAGCCCTCGCAGGCACGTCTTATCCGATCGACCGCGAAGCGGTCGCCCGCACGCTGGGCTTTGAGGGCGTATGCGCCAATTCGCTCGATGCAGTCTCGGACCGCGATTTCGCGATCGAATTCTGCGCAGCCGCGAGCCTCGCCATGATGCACTTTTCGCGCCTTTCGGAAGAACTGGTGATCTGGATGTCGCCGCGGGTCGGTTTCATCGATCTGGCCGACCGCTTTTGCACCGGTTCATCGATCATGCCGCAGAAAAAAAACCCCGACGTGCCCGAGCTCGCCCGCGGCAAGACCGGGCGGGTGTTCGGCAGCCTGGTGTCGCTCCTCACGCTGATGAAGGGCCAACCGCTCGCCTACAACAAGGACAACCAGGAGGACAAGGAGCCCGTCTTCGATACGGCCGACACGCTGCTCGAGACGGTTCGGATCTTCGTTGAGCTGGTGGGCGGCATCCGGGTGCGTGCCGACCGCATGAGGACCGCTGCGGCCGAGGGTTTTTCCACTGCAACCGACCTCGCAGATTACCTGGTACGCAAGGGACTGCCTTTTCGCGACGCGCACGAGGCGGTCGCCCAAGCCGTGCGCGCCGCATCGGACCAAGGTTGCGATCTGGCCGAACTCGGTGTGGACGCGCTACGTTCGTTCAGCCCCCTCGTGGGTGACGATGTGCTGGGGGTGCTCACGCTCGAGGGCTCGATCGAATCGCGACGCCACCTGGGCGGGACAGCCCCCGAGCAGGTTCGGCGCGCAGTTGCCGCCGCGCGGGCGAGGCTGTCGGCGGCCAATGGCTGAGCCACCGGAAAACAGTTCCGTCGTTTCCTTATCCCTTGCCAGGATCCCCGAAAAAGGGTGCAACGCTCCGGATCGCGCGATACACTCGTAATTTGTTGTTTCAATTACAAACTGCCCTGTAAGTTCGCAAACCCCATCTTTGGAGACTTTCATGGATCGACGTTTAGCCCTGAAGAAATCGCTGACTGCCGGAGCGGCAGCGGGTGCCGCCATGGTCGCCGCACCTGCCCTCTCGCAGAACAAGATCGAATGGCGGATGGTCACCACGTGGCCGAAAAACTTCCCGGGTCTGGGCGTCGGTGCCGAAAACCTCGCCCGTCGAATCAACACCATGTCGGGTGGGCGGCTGAACGTACGCGTGTTTTCTGGGGGCGAGTTGGTTCCGCCGCTTCAGGCGCTCGATGCCGTCATCAATGGCTCGGCTGAGATGAGTCACGGAGCCGCTTACTACTGGCAGAACAAGAACGTCGGCCTGTCCTTCTTCACCGGTGTGCCCTACGGCATGACCTCGCGCGAGCTCGCCGCCTGGGTCCGCTTCCTGGGCGGCCAGCAGGTCTGGGACGAGATCTACGACAAGTTTGGCGTTCAGGGTTTCCTGTCCGGTGACACCGGCACGCAGGCTGGCGGCTGGTTCCGTACCGAGATCAGGACCGTTGCCGACATCAAGGGCAAGCGTTTCCGTACCCCGGGGCTGGGCGGTCAAGTCTGGCAAAAGCTTGGCGCATCGGTGACCAACCTCGCAGCGGGCGAGATCTTCCAGGCGCTGAAGTCCGGCACGCTGGATGCCGCCGAATTCGTGGGTCCTTACAACGACCTCGCGCTGGGCTTCCATCAGATCGCCAAGAACTACTATTTCCCCAGCTTCATCGAGCCGGGTCTCGCCACGGAGGCGGTGGTCAACAAGTCGAGGTTCCGCGCGTTGCCCGCCGACCTCCAGGAAATCGTCCGCACCGCCTGCCAAGCGGAGTACGATCAGGTTGCGTCCGATTTCTATGCCAATGACCCGCGCGCCCTCGCGACGCTCGTCGAAAAGCACGGTGTGCAGGTGCGTCAGTTCAGCGACGAGATTCTGCAAGCGGGTGCCAAGGCCTCGCTCGAAGTGCTCGACGCGGTCCGCAGCAGCACTGACCCGCTGGCCAAGAAGACTGCGGAGAGCTTCGTGTCGGCGCTCAATCTGCTGCGCACGCGCACTGAGGGCACCGACTCGCCGTTCCTCCGGGCGCGCGAGCGTTTCTTCAAGATCTCCTGATTAGGCTGATCTCGTTCCG
>JBIKTA010000116.1:0-7044 GCA_044348315.1 Burkholderiaceae bacterium
CGCGAGGTCTGGGATGAGTTCATGGCGAAGGCGCGCGCAGGGCTCGAAGCCGCAATGCCGGTCGATGCGATTTACGTCGTCAATCACGGCGCATCGGCCGTGGTGGGCGAGGAAGACTCCGAAGCCGTGATGATGGAAACGCTGCGCGAGATCGTGGGCCCAGGTGTGCCCATCGTGGTCACCCATGACCTGCACTGCAATGTGTCGGAGCGCACCGTGCGTGCAATCGATGCGCTGATCAGCTATCAGACCAATCCCCATATGGATCAGGCCGCGCGCGCTCAGGACGCGGCGCGACTGATCCGGGAGATGCTGGGCGGCATGACGCCTCAGACCGCCTACATCCGTTTGCCACTGACACCGCCTTCGGTGACGATGCTGACGGCCCAGGGCCCCTACGCCGATCTGGTCCGCAAAGGGGTGGCGATGATACAGCGCCCGCACGAGGGTCCGATCGCCGCGGTGTCCGTCGCGGCGGGCTTTGTATTTGCTGATCTCCCCAAGTGCGGGGTGACCATCACAGTGACCGCGCGCAATGATCTGAAGGCCGCGCAGCGCTGCGCGCTCGAGCTCGCGCGGGCGGGGTGGGCCGACCGGGGGCGCTACATCGCTGATCTGGTCGAGGTCGACGAGGCGGTCCATCTCGCGCGTCAAGCGAGTGCACCCATGCTTTTTGCCGACGTCGCCGACAATCCTGGCGGTGGAGGCCGAGGCAATACCGCCTGGCTGCTCAAGGCCTTTCACGCCTCCGGGCTCCCAGGTGTGGTGCTGGGCGTTTTTGTAGATCCTGCTCTGGCCGCGCAGGCGCACCGGCTGGGCGATGGAGCCGAATTTGACGCGGTGTTCAATTCCACCGAGACCAGCCCCTTTTCGCAGGAATACGGGGGGCGAGTGATCGTGCGCGCCTTGCACGATGGCCAACTGGTCGGCCGACGCGGCATCCTCAAGGGTCGGGAGTTTTCGATCGGACGAGCAGCGCTGCTCGAATTCGTAGACACCGGCATGCGCGTGGCGGTGGGCAGTCTGCGACGGCAGCTCTGCGATCCGGTGATGCTGGAGGCGCTCGGGGTCGATATCGCCGCCGCACGGGTGGTGATCGTCAAGAGCCGGGGCCACTACCGAGCGGGCTTCGATGAATTTTTCCCAAACGACCGTATCGTGGATGTCGATAGCCCGGGGCTCACGACCCCCAATCTGGCAAAAGTTCCATTCAAACGTCTGCCGCGGCCGGTCTGGCCACTCGACCGCGATGCGGTTTGGGTCGAGCCCGAATGGGCCGCCGCGCTGAACTGACCCGTTAGTCAATCAGAGGAGTAGAGACGATGAGCCTCGAAGCTCGCGAAATGCCCGCGGCCGATGATGTGGTCGATATCTGGCGAAAGTTGCAGGCGATGTCCGAGCGGACGACGCCCAGTGCGTTCAGCCTGCGTACCCCTCTGCTGAAGCAGGGGCGAAGCGACACGCCGCTCGCGGCGACCGAGCAATTGACGCTGGTTCTTAAGGTTTACGCATCAGGGGGTGAAAACGAGCTGCATGCCCACCCCCAGGAGGATCATGCCTTCATCGTCTTGCAGGGGCGAGCGGCTTTTTTCGGGCCGGCCGGAGAACAACTGACCTTGACGCCCTTGCAAGGCATCATGCTCCCACGCGGGAGCCTCTACCGTTTTCATGCAGAGGGCGGCGAGGACCTGGTCCTGCTCAGGGTGGGGACACCCGCCAATCACAAGATGCCCAGACCGACCCGGGTCGACCGCGACGGCTTGGCGATGCAGGGTGACAGCAAGGAAAACAAGACCGTTGAGCGAATCATCGATCCCGAGCGGCATTTCGGATGAGCGTTGACAACTATTTTGAAGGAGGAAGGCAGATGAAAAAAATGTCCAAATCAGTGAGCATCAAGCGGGCTGCTGCGGCCTTGTTGGGCGGGGTGGCTGCCGTGGCTTCGCTATCGGTGGCGGCTCAGGACTATCCGTCCCGATCGATACGCCTGGTGGTGCCTTTCCCGCCTGGCGGCACAACCGACATCGTTGCACGACTGGTGGCAGACAAGGTCGGAGCACGGCAGGGCCGGCCGCTGGTCGTCGAAAACCGACCGGGCGCTGGAGGTGCAATCGGAGCCGAGGCGGTCGCGCGTTCGGCACCCGATGGATACACCTTGGTGGTGTCCAACATCGCATCCAATGGCAGCGGGCCGGCACTGCGCGCGGCCATGCCATACGACCCCGATCGATCGTTTGCGCACATCGCCTTGCTCGGCACCGTCGCCAATGCGCTGGTCGTGCATCCGGATTTTCCGGCCAAGACCGTGCAGGAATTCATCGCCCATGCCAAGGCCCGGCCGCCTGTGATGTTTGGCTCGGGCGGCGTGGGTACCTCTGCGCATCTGGCCGGCGAACTGCTGAAGGTGATGGCCGGAATCGACCTGCAGCATGTGCCCTACAAGGGTGCGGCGCCGGCGATGGCGGATCTGCTGGGTAAGCAGATCCCTGCAGTGTTTGACGGTCTGCCTGCGGTGCTGGCCCAGGTCAAGGCGGGCAAGCTGCGCATCATCGCCGTCACCAGTCCGGCGCGCTCGCCCGCAGCGCCCGATGCCCAGACATTTGCCGAAGGCGGTGTACAGGGATACCAGGCCACTTCATGGTTTGGCATTTCCGGTCCTGCCGGGCTGCCGACACCGGTGGTCGATCGTCTCGCCAGCGACATCGGAGCCGTGCTGAAGCTCCCCGAAGTCGCGCAGCGTCTGACCGATCTGGGTTTTGCGCCCGGCAACATGACGCCCGCCGAGTATCAAGGCTTCGTTCGGACGGAGTTGGCCAAGTGGGCCGACGTGGTCAAGCGCGCCGGCATTCCGGTTCAATGAGCGACGGGAGCCCGATGATGAGTCGCGCATCCTCGAGGCAGTCTGCTGCAGCGGGCGCGGACGAACCCTCCGCGATCGAGGCACGGGCGTCGCTGTCGGCGGCCGACAAGCTCAAACCGGCGCTCGCAGAACTGCGCGCGCTCAGGCAATTCGAGGATGAGCCCACGCACTTCGCAGCGTGGATTGCCGAACATGCCGAGGCGCCTCACGATGATGCTTGACGAAGTCAACGACATGACCGATGCCCGTGAGGCGCTCGATCAGGGCCGGGTGTCCGCTCGTGAACTGGCCCAGGCCCATCTGGACCGCGCGCGCCGGTTGCAGCCTGCATTGAATTGCTTCGTCGAGATCGAGGCGGAGTCGGCGCTGGCTGCAGCCGACGCGTCCGATCGCAGGCGTGCCCAGGGCCTGCGGCCCCGACCGCTCGAGGGCATTCCCTTCGGCTTCAAGGACATGTACTACCGCGCCGGGCGCACCTGTGGCTGCGGTTCACGGATCCGCGCCGACTGGGTCCCCGACGTCACGGCCACCGTCGCCGACCGGTTGATGCAGCAGGGCATCGTGACGCTGGGGCGTCTCCACATGACCGAGTTTGCCGGGGGGCCGACCGGGCACAACGAGCATCTGGGCCCCTGCCGCAATCCCTGGAACACGGAACGGATCACGGGCGGATCATCGAGCGGTTGCGGCGCTGCGCTGGCGGCCGGCATCGTGCTGGGTGCGCTGGGCTCCGATACCGGGGGATCGGTGCGGCTGCCCGCCGCAATGTGCGGGGTCAGCGCGCTGTTTCCGACCCGCGGACGCGTCAGCCGTTTTGGCGTCATGCCGCTCGCCCCCTCGATGGATGTGGTGGGGCCGATGGCGCGCTCGCTGCGCGATTGCGCGACGCTCTTCCAGGTCATTGCCGGGCCGGATCCGCGTGATCCGACGACGGCTACGGCAGGAGCGGTGAGACCGCTGCCGCAGCTGTCATTGCGAGGACTACGGGTGGGTGTGCCCGATCGGTTGCCGGGGCCGGCGCCTGATGGGCCCGCCCGAGTCGTGTTTGACGCCCATCTCAGAAAGCTGGAGTCTTGCGGAGCCGTAGTGGTGCCGGTCGCATTGCAACGGATACCGGAGATCCTGAATCTGGGCAGCATCGTCACCCGGGTCGAGATGGCCTCGGCGCATGCTCAGTGGTTTGCGAGCCGCCCGCAGGACTATGGACGGATGATGCGATTCAGGCTGGGGGTCGGGCGGTCAATCGCTGCGGTCGATTACCTGGACGCACTGAATCTGCGCGTACATATCGCCCGGCAATTCGAGGCCGATGTATTCAGCCAGTGTGATCTGCTCTGCCTGCCCTCGTTCTGGCAGGGCGCGCCCTCCATCGCCTCGCTGGAACCCGCCGATGACAATCTCGAATCGGTCTGGACCCATGTCGGCGACTACACGCGACCGTTCAACTACCTGGGCTTGCCAGCCGTGCAATTGCCCTGCGGATTCGATGCAGACGGCATGCCGCTGGGCGTGCAGTGGCTCGGCCGGCCCTATGACGACGAGCGGCTGCTCGCCGCCGGCATCGCCTGGCAATCAGTGACCGACTGGCATCGCCGTCGTCCCGACGCCTTGAGACCCTGATGCATCACGACCGGTACGAGCTCGAAATCACCGCGGCCAGCGATGCCGCGGCCGAACTCTATCGCCAAGCAGTCGATGCCTTCCTGGCTGCGCAGTACTCGGCAGAGCCGCTGCTTGAGCAATTGCTGACGATCGACCCGGAAAGTGGCGTGGGCCGCATCGGCCTGGCACGCCTGCGGCAGTCCCAGGGACGGGGTGCGCAAGCACGCGCCGAGGCTGAACGTGCGCTTGAACTCGCGCCCAAGTTGCTGCCGCGAGAGGCGAGTCATATCGAAGCCCTGGCCAGCGTGATTCGCGGCGAGGGGCGCGTGGCGCTGGCCAAGGTGCAAGCGCACCTGCACACCTACCCGCGTGATGTGATGGTGCTGGCGCCCGCCACGGGCGTCTTTGGTCTGATCGGTTTTTCCGGGCAAGCCCAGCGAGAGCAGGCCTTGCTGCAGTTTCTGCAGCCGTACTGCGCCGGCCTGGCGCAAGACTGGTGGTTCAACGCCGCGCTCGCGTTTGCCGAATGCGAGACCGGGCTTCTGGAGGCAGCATCACGGCGCCTGGAACTCAGCTGGCAGCTCAACCCCCACAGCGCAAACACGGCGCACATTCGGGCCCATATCGAGTACGAGCAGGGACGCGACCACGACACGCTGGCTTGGCTTGAAACGTGGTTAGCCAACTACGACCGTGCAGGCCTGATGCATTGCCACTTGGGCTGGCATGTTGCGCTTGCGCGGCTGCGGCTGAACGACGGTTCAGGAGCGCTCGAGACGCTTCACCGCTGGGTGTACGCCCCACAGTCAGGTGCGGTCGCGTGGGGGCCGCCCTTGAATCTGGTGACCGATTCGATATCACTCATCTATCGGGCGTGGCTGCGAGGCGCCGCGGTCACGCACGCCCAGTGGTCTGAACTGCTCGAGCACTCGCGCAGGCTATTCGCCACACCGGGCATCCGCTTTGCCGACTTTCATCTGTGCATCAGCTTTGCGATGGCGGGTGCCGAGCGAGATCTGGAGCAGTGGTTGGCGCAAATCGATGGTCCGACCGCGTCGCTGATCCGTCATGCCGCGCTGGGCTTTCTCGCGATTGCGCAGTCCCGTTGGGATGCTGCAATCAGCGCCCTTCAAGACGCGCTTCCGCAGCACGAGATTCTGGGTGGAAGCCGCGCTCAGCGGGACCTCCTGCTGGAGGCGCTATCGTTTGCACAAGGGCGTGGCACTTGGTCGATTGAGCGGCATCGGGTCGGATCGCCAAGGGCCCAGCCTGCAGGGTCAATCGCTTTGGCATCCGCCGAACCCTTCCGCACAAGCTGACGCGGCTGTGGGTCGGCTGTGCTTTAGTGAGCCCGCTCAGAACTGGTGAGGGTGTTTTGGGGTCTATCTGATCATGCCGCAACGTATTCGTGCAGACAGCGGCGCACGCCCCAGCGCCGCAGCTCCGGTGGGCAGTTGCCTATGGGCTGCTCGGCGGGCGCCAAGTCCAGCGCAACCAATACGGTATCAAACATGGGATTCGCCTTTTGGTTGGCTTGCTCGTGGCGAGCAGCTGGTTACTTGGGCTGGTGAAGTGGGGAACCAGCCCTGTGTGCGGTTGGCAAAGGCCACCAGTGAAAGCATCACCGGTACTTCCACCAGTACGCCGACGACAGTGACGAGCGCCGCACCTGAATTGAGGCCGAACAGCCCTATTGCCACAGCCACCGCCAGTTCAAAAAAATTGGAAGTACCGATCAAGGCGCAGGGCGCTGCAACGTTGAAGGGCACTTTCCACAACCTCGCTGCAGCATAGGCGATGGCAAAAATGCCGTAAGACTGGATCAACAGAGGCACTGCGATCAGTGCAATCAGCAAAGGCTGATCCAGGATGATCTGTCCTTGAAACCCAAACAGCAGTACCACCGTACCCAAGAGGCCAAGGATCGAGACAGGCTTGAGGCGGGCGTTGAATCGGGAAACTGCAAGGTCGGCTTGCGCAGGGTTGTCTGCATGGCGACTGAGTTGCAGACGGGTGATGACCCCGGCAATCAATGGGATCAGCACATACAACCCTACGGAGAGAATCAATGTCGCCCAGGGCACCTGGATGTCGGTCACGCCCAGCAACAAGGCCACCAGCGGTGCAAAGGCGAAAATCATGATTACGTCATTGAGCGCCACCTGTGCCAGCGTGTAGGTGGCGTCGCCCCGGGTGAGTTGCGACCACACGAACACCATGGCGGTACAGGGCGCAGCCCCCAGCAGGATCAGGCCTGCGATGTACTGACTGGCGTTGGCAGGATCGATCCAGTCAATGAAGAAATAGTGAAAGAACAGCACGCCCAACCCAGCCATCGTAAACGGCTTGATCAGCCAGTTCACCACCAGCGTGATGATCAATCCTTTGGGGCGTTCATGAATACGCTTCAGGCTTGAGAAGTTTACCGACACCATCATCGGATAGACCATGAACCAGATCAGTACCGCCACGATGAAGTTGACCGAGCCGTACTCGAAGCTGGCCAAGGTTTGAAACGCTCCCGGCAGCAAGCTGCCAAGACCGATGCCCGCGGCGATGCAAAGCGCGCCCCACATGGACAG
>JBIKTA010000117.1:0-7011 GCA_044348315.1 Burkholderiaceae bacterium
CCGAGCAAGATCCTCGACGCGGTGGCGAGCCCGCACCTTGAGGGACCCGCGCCCGCCCCGGTAAATCTCGCGGATTTCCTCGGGCGAGGAAATGATGTGCGCCCCGCCGGGAAAATCCGGACCCGGCATCAGCTCGAGGACATCCTCCAGGCTGCTCTCGGGTTCGCGCAGCAGCCGGACCGCCGCCGCGGCCACTTCGCGCAGATTGTGAGGCGGAATTTCGGTTGCGAGGCCCACGGCAATGCCCGAAGCGCCGTTCAGCAACACCATGGGTAGCCGCGCCGGCAGCAATCGCGGCTCCTGCGCCGACCCGTCGTAGTTGGCAACGAAATCGACTGTTCCTTCGTCGATCTCATCGGTCAGCAACTGCGCATGGCGCGTCAGACGGGCTTCGGTATAGCGCATGGCCGCCGCACCGTCACCGTCGCGCGAGCCAAAATTGCCCTGGCCCTCGACCAGCGGGTAACGCAGACTGAAATCCTGGGCCATGCGCACCAGCGCATCGTACGCCGCCACATCGCCATGAGGATGGAATCGGCCCAGCACATCCCCGACCACGCGAGCCGACTTGACTGGCTTGGCGCCGACCGCAAGCCCCATCCTGTGCATGGCGAACAGGATCCGGCGCTGAACCGGTTTCTGACCGTCGCTCACCTCGGGCAGCGCACGCCCCTTGACCACCGAAACCGCATATTCGAGATAGGCCCGCTCGGCGTAGTGCGCGAGACTCAGGCCCTCGTCACCCGGGGCGCCGCCGGGCTGGGGCGACTCATCGAAAAGATCTTGCTGTTTCATCGTCATCCTGACCTGGCCTCTCAGACATCCGCTTCGACTTCATGACCGTGTGCCTCGAGCCAGGCTCGCCGCGCCGCGGCCTCGCCTTTGCCCATCAGCATCGCAAATCGCGACGCGGTCGCCTCGCGGTCAAGCTCGCCCAGAACAACCGGCAGCAATCGCCGCGTCTCGGGGTTCATCGTCGTTTCCCAGAGCTGCTCGGCGCTCATTTCGCCCAGGCCCTTGAAGCGGGAGATGGACCAGCTCCCTTCGCGCACACCGTCCTTGCGCAATTTGTCTTCGGCGTGCCGCAATTCGCCCTCGTCGAGACAGTAGAGCTTTCGGATCGGGCGCTTGCCCTGGGCGGGGATGTCGACCCGATAGAGCGGCGGCCGCGCCACCCAGACATGCCCGCGCTCGACGAGCTGAGGAAAGTGGCGGAAAAACAGCGTGAGCAGCAGCACCTGAATGTGCGAACCGTCGACATCAGCGTCCGACAGGATGCAGATCCGACCATAGCGCAGCCCCGACAGATCGACAGCGGCGCCCGGGGGATGGGGGTCCACTCCAATTGCCACCGCGATATCGTGGATCTCATTGTTGGCAAACAGGCGCTCGCGCTCGACCTCCCAGGAGTTGAGCACCTTGCCCCGAAGCGGCAGGATCGCCTGGAACGCCTTGTCACGCCCCATCTTGGCCGAGCCTCCTGCCGAGTCGCCCTCAACGAGGAAAACTTCGTTCCGCGACAGGTCGGTGGATTCGCAATCGGTCAGCTTGCCGGGCAACACCGCCACGCCTGAGCCCTTTCGCTTTTCGACCTTCTGCGCGGCGCGACTGCGGGCCTGTGCCTGTCGGATGACGAGCTCCGCGAGGCGCTTGCCGTGCTCGACATGCTCATTCAGCCACAGCTCGAGTTGCGGCCGTACCAGGCTGCTGACCAGCCTCAGCGCATCGCGCGAGTTGAGCTTTTCCTTGATCTGCCCCTGAAACTGCGGGTCCAGCACCCGTGCCGACAGAATGAAGCTCGCCCGCGCAAAGACGTCCTCGGGCAAAAGCTTGGTGCCCTTGGGCATCATGCCGTGCAACTCGATGAAGCTCTTCACCGCGTTGAACAGCCCATCGCGCAGGCCCGACTCGTGCGTGCCGCCAGCAGGGGTCGGAATCAGGTTCACGTACGATTCCCGGATCAGCGCACCTTCCTCGGTCCAGACCACCAGCCAGCGCGCGCCCTCGCCCTCGGCAAAGGTCTCATCGCCTGCGGCCACGCTCTGATCACCCTCGAATGGGGGAATCACCGCCGGTGAGGCCCCGCCCCCGTGCAAGGCCTCCTCGAGATACGATCGCAAGCCGTTTTCGTAATGCCAATTCTGGGTGCGCCCGGCTTTCTCGTCGGTGAAGCTCACCTTCAGACCCGCCAGCAGGACCGCCTTGGAACGCAGCAACTGCATCATGTCGTTCGCGGAAATGACCGGGCTGTCGAAGTAGCGCTGATCCGGCCAGGCCCTGACCCGGGTACCCGAACGGCGCTCACCCCGGGTGGCAGGCGCTGAGGCGAGCGGGCTCACCACATTGCCCCCCTCAAAGGCAATCCGATGCACCGAAGCGTCGCGCCAGACCGTGACTTCAAGCCGGCGCGACAAGGCATTGGTCACCGACACACCCACGCCGTGGAGGCCGCCCGAAAAGCTGTAGGCGCTGGCGCCCGCCTTGTCGAACTTGCCCCCTGCGTGCAGGCGCGTGAACACGATCTCAACGACGGGCGCCTTCTCCTCAGGGTGTTGGCCGACGGGAATGCCCCGCCCGTCGTCGTCGACGCTGACGCTCCCATCGGCGTGCAGCACCACATCAATCGATCGGCAGAACCCCGCGAGCGCTTCGTCGGCTGCGTTGTCAATCACCTCCTGAATGATGTGCAACGGGCTGTCGGTACGCGTGTACATGCCCGGGCGACTGCGCACGGGCTCGAGACCCTTCAAGACGCGTATGGACGACTCGCTGTACTCGCGCGCGCCGGAAGGCTGGCGACTGGCCATATCAGGAACTCCGTGAAACTCACCAGGTACCGGGCACCAGGATCTCGCGACCGACCTTGTCGATATCGGTATGACCACAGAAGGCCATCGTCAATTCCAGCTCTCGCTGGATCAGTTCGAGGCACTTGGTCACGCCCGCCTCACCCATCGCGCCGAGTCCATAGAGAAAGGCGCGGCCGATCATGGTGCCGCGGGCACCGAGCGCGCGGGCCTTGAGCACATCCTGACCGGAACGAATCCCACCATCCATCCAGACTTCGATGCGCGAGCCCACAGCATCGACGATTGCCGGCAGCGCGCGGATCGATGACAAGGCGCCGTCGAGCTGTCGGCCGCCGTGATTGGAGACCACGAGCGCGTCAGCCCCGCTGTCGGCGGCCAGGCGCGCGTCCTCGGGCTCCATGATGCCCTTGACGATCAGCTTGCCGCCCCAGCGGTCACGAATCCACTTGACGTCGTCCCAACTGAGCGTAGGGTCAAATTGCTGACTGGTCCAGGCGCCCAGCGATGACATGTCGTCAACGCCCTTGACGTGGCCCACGATGTTGCCGAACTGCCTGCGCCGGGTGCCCAGCATCGCGAGCGCCCAGCGCGGTTTGGTCGCGATATTGAGCAGATTGCGCAGGGTGGGCTTGGGTGGCGCGGACAGTCCGTTCTTGATGTCCTTGTGCCGTTGGCCGAGGATCTGCAGATCGAGCGTCACGACGAGCGCGGAACAATTCGCCGCCTTGGCACGGTCGATCAGGCGGGCGATGAAGTCGCGATCCCGCATGACGTAAACCTGAAACCAGAACGGGGTGCTCGTGTGGGCGGCGATATCCTCGATCGAGCAGATGCTCATGGTCGAGAGCGTAAACGGAATACCAAATCGCTCGGCCGCCCGCGCAGCGAGGATTTCACCGTCCGCATGCTGCATGCCCGTGAGCCCCGTCGGCGCGATCGCTACCGGCATCGCAGCGGGCTGACCGATCAGCATGGTGCGCGTCGAGCGGCCATCCATATTGACGGCCACACGCTGGCGAAGGCGGATGGACTGCATGTCATCGACATTGGCCCGGTAGGTGCTCTCGGTCCAGGACCCGGAGTCGCAGTAGTCGACAAACATCCTGGGCACCCGCCGCAGGTATAACTGGTGCAGGTCGTCGACGCAGGTGATGACTTCGGCCATTTCAGTTGAGCTCCACGAGCCGGCCGAGGCGCACCATGGTCGTACCGACCTTCAAGTGCCTCAGGGACGGCATCACCAGCACGGTCTGATCGTAGGGTGCGCGAACCACATCGTCGCCATCGAAGGCGATGGGATCGCCTTGCTGGGGAACCACCTCCAGCCCCTTGAAGGCACCCGCAAAGCGAAACGACAGCGATCGGGCCACAACGGGCTCGGTCACTCTGACCAAGTACTGGCGAGGACCCGGAGCGAGTTCCGGCGCATGAGCTCTGACATCGACCGCCGCCAGCACGCCCGCTTCCATCAGGAACCGTGCAGTCGTATCGAAGGCCACACTCACCGAGGAACTTGCCCAGTGTTGTCCACACTCGATGAGGATGGCGGTGCGTGGCGAACGCGGATCACCATAGCCACCCCTCTCGATCATCCTGAGGCCTGCTAGATGGCCCGTGTCGACCAGCAGGTGGTCAGGGACGCGCAGGCGTCTGGATAGCGCGATACTTTTTTCCCCTCCTTTGCCCTCGACCCCACAGACCATCAGAGGCTTGCAGGGCTCGTGCATCGAGTGGATGTCCAACAGCAGATCCGCTGCGTCGACAAAGGGTCGCAACTGCCTTGCACGGCGCAGCTCGGCGGAATCGCGCGTGCCCAGTAGCGCCTCATCGGCCCAGACGCGGTTGTAGTCCTCATCAATGTATCGACTGCGATCCGGGTCTGTCGGATCGAATCGCCCAAACGCATCCACATTTGCAAAGGCGAGCGTCAGGCGCCCCTGCTGGGGTCGCACACCCGCGCGGAGCAAGGCATCGACCACCACCGCACCGCACCACTCATTGCCGTGCGTAAGCGCCTGCACCATGACATGGGGGCCTGGCCGGCCGGAATCAAAACTCCAGACAAAGTCCACCCCAGTATTTCCCTGTTGCCATGGAGCAATATCGGGCCGCTGAAACTCGATCGGATGATGACTGTCACTCACGCTCGCCTCCCAAGGCCTCTCGGCCGAAAAGTCCCGAAATGATAGCCCGAGGGGGAAAGAATGCGGCGGTCGGCAGACGGGAACGAGCGGGCACCCGTCCACGCCTTTGATGCGCTGGTCCTCGATCACGGATTGGAGACCCTGGGATGCTCGAGTTGCGGATTACGAGATAGGCAAGTAAGGTAAGTATTTTCCGCCGGCAAGACTCAAGCTTCTGCCTCGCGACCGACTTCGACCTTTTTCCCCCGAAGGAGATGACAGCATGACCCCTACTCGCGCCCTGTCTCGCCCCCTGCTCCCCACCCGCATGATCCAGGCGCTTGCGGTCCTCGTCAGCGCACTCAGCCTTTCGGCTGCGCAGGCACAATCGCTTCGGATCGGGCTGTCGGCCGAGCCCAGTTCGATCGATCCGCACTATCACAACCTCGGTCCCAACAATGGGCTGGCGCGGCACGTATTCGAGCCGCTGGTCAATCAAAATGCAAATCAGGGGCTGATTCCCGGCTTGGCCGAGAGCTGGCGTACCCTGGATGACACGACCTGGGAATTCAAGCTCCGCCGCGGGGTCAAGTTCTTTGACGGCACGGAATTCACGGTCGACGATGTGATCGCCACCTATCGCCGGGTCCCCAATGTACCGCGTTCGCCCGCCAGCTTTGCGCAGTTCGTCACCGGGATGAGCTTCGAGAAGGTCGACAGCCATACACTGCTGGTGAAAACCAAATCACCCGCCCCGCTGGTACCGACCTTCCTCTCGACTATCACGCTCGTCTCCAAGACCTGCGCAGAATCGATGAGCACTGAGGATTTCAACGCGCTCAAGTGCCAGGGCGGCACCGGCCCCTTCCGGTACACGGAATTTCGTCCGGGTGACCGCGTGACCCTCGCCCGCAACCCCAACTATTGGGGCAAGCAGGCCGCCTGGGAGACGGTCACGTTCCGCTTCCAGACCTCGGGGCCGACCCGGGTCGCCTCGCTGCTCGCCGGTGATGTGGATTTGATTGACAACGTTCCGCCCACCGATATCGCGCGTCTGAAGCGCGACGCCAGGCTGGAGGTCGCCGAAACCCTGTCCAATCGCGTGATCTACTTTCACATGGACCAATTCCGTGAGGTTTCGCCCTTCATCACGGCAAAAGATGGTTCCCCGATCAAGAACCCGCTGCGTGACCTGCGGGTACGCCAGGCGCTTTCCAAAGCGATCAACCGCCCGGCGATCGTTGATCGCATCATGGATGGTGCGGCGGTCCCGGCCGAGCAGGTGCTGGCCAAGACCTTCTTTGGCACCTCGCAAAAGCTCCAGCCCACCCGCTTTGACCTCGAGGGCGCCCGCAAGCTGCTCGCTGAAGCGGGCTATCCGAACGGCTTCAAGATGAAGATGCACGGACCGGCTGGCCGCTACACCAACGACACCAAGATTCTGGAGGCGGTGGCCCAGATGTTCACCCGTCTCGGGCTCGAAATCGAGATCGAAACCATCCCGCCCGCAAACTTCTTTTCAAGGGCCTCCACCGGTGCAGGCGGCCAACCTGAGTTCTCGATGATCCTGGTCGGATGGGGCGCGAGCACAGGCGAGACCTCGGGATCACTGCGTTCGCTCGTCGGCACGGTCGACAAGAAGAAAGGTTCGGGCGCGGCCAACCGCGGTCTTTACTCCAACCCCGCATTGGACGCCAAGCTCGATCAGGCGCTTGCCACCGTCGACGACAAGAAGCGGGCCGCGTTGCTGGCCGAGGCGTCCGAGATTGCCTTTAACGATCTGGGCATCATCCCGTCTCATTACCAGACCAATGTCTGGGCCTCGCGCAAGGGTGTGAAGGTCGAGGCGCGCGCAGATGAGTACACGCTCGCATCGGGCGTCAGCCGCTGATCAATGCTGTCCTTTCTGATACGCAGGGTCGGCCAGGCCCTTCTGGTCATCGTCGCGATGGTCCTGATCGTTTTTTTCGGCGTGAACGTGATCGGCGACCCAATCTGGATGCTGATTTCGCCGGAGATGGATCAGCAGGCCATCGCGCAGACCGCGGCTGCACTCGGACTGGACAAGCCCATCCATG
>JBIKTA010000119.1:0-6974 GCA_044348315.1 Burkholderiaceae bacterium
CCGACGCCGGGCTTTTTGGTCATACGCTTGCTGATGACCTCGACCTCGGTTCGGATCGTGTCGCCAGGGCGTACCGGCAGCAGGAATCTGGCATTTTCAATCGCCAGCAGGCCTCGGACACTTGCGGAAAAAAGGTCCCCGGTCATCGCAGTCGAAAACGACATGATGAGATGGCTCGGGCAGATCAGTCCGCCAAAGTCGGTCTGCTCGGCCTGTTTTGCATCGAGGAACAGCGGTACCTGATAGCCGACCAAGGCGCAGAACGCCAATTGATCCTCGATCGTAATCGTCCGTGTTCGAGTCGGATAGCGATGCCCGACTTCGAATTCCTCATACCAGTGACTGCGTGCACTCAAGGTTCTGTTCTCCCGGGTCAAATGCATCAATGCTCAGCGCCCGGCACGGCTCGGTTCGACCCAGAGTGCGCGCATCAGAAAATCAGCCATCGCTTGGGCGACCTGGGAGGCGCTCAGGCGCCCGTCGGGGTGATACCAGCGCGGCAGCCAATTGATCGCCCCCAGGATGGCCAAACTGGCGATCCGGTCATCCTCGCAATGGTAGAGGCCACGCTCGACACCATGCTGAATCAAATCGCGGACCCCCGCTTCGAACTCGTCGCGGCGGGCGACGTAGTGGCGCCGCTGCACCGCGCTCAAGGCGTCGACGTCCGCAAGCAGCACGCCACCGAAGGGGCTGGAGGCCATGCCTTCGATGTGGGCGATGAGCAGCAGGTGGAGGGGGTCGAGCAGCTCATCCCGCCGACTCTGTACATCCTGGAGTGCCGCTAGGCTGAGCGCCATGCAGCGCATGTGGCACTGATACAGAATGTCCTGCTTGTCGCGAAAATAGTAGTAGAGATTGCCCTTGGTGATGCCCAGCGCCTCGGCGATATCGGTCATCGTCAGCGTGGACAGGCGCGACTCGCGCAGAATCGCCCCCACGCTGTGCAGGATCGCGTCGCGTCGCGAGCGCTTGCTGCCGCTGCGCCCAACCCAGCGGGGCGCCGAGTCGGGATCAGGTTGCAGGTCTGCCTGGGCCGGGGTATTTGACTTCATGTTCAAAATAATACATGGTTTGGAGGAGCCGATCATCCAATCAATCAGAGGAGGACTATCGATGAGCGCTATTTTGCCCCTTACCCGAACCCGCAGGATGCTTCTTGCTGCAGGGCTGGGTGTTTCCGCAGCGCTGGTTAGCGGCCAGGTGCTCGCCCAGCAGTATCCGGATCGCCCGATCCGGATCGTCAACACCTTCCCGGCGGGTGGATCGGGTGACCAGGTCATTCGCACGGTCTTCAGCCGTATTTCGCAGAATATTGGTCAGAACTACATCGTTGATACGCGAGCGGGGGCCTCAGGGGCGATTGGGACCACGCATGTGGCGCGCTCGGCGCCCGACGGTTACACGCTGGTGCTGGGTACCGCGAGCACCTTTGGCACCAATTCGGCCACTCAGAAGAACCTCGCGTATGACCCGATTGCGGACTTTACGCCGGTGATCAATATCGCGAGCACGCCTTACTTTCTGCTCGTTCACCCGTCGGTTCCGGCTAAGGACTTCCCTGAGTTCCTGGCCTATGTCAACGCCAATCGCGGCAAGCTCAATTTCGGTTCCTTCGGGCTGGGTAGCTCCAACCATCTCGCCTACGAATTGCTGAAGGACGCGACCCGGATGGACATCGTGCATGTGCCCTACAAGGGTGGTGCGCCGCTGATTGCCGCGTTGCTCGCTGGGGAAGTGCAAACGTCGATGGATGTCTATGCCACGGCGAACGCCCACATCCGTTCAGGTCGTTTCCGCGCGCTGGGCGTGGCCGACACCAAGCGCTCGCCTCTCATGCCGGACGTGCCCACGCTCGCCGAGCAGGGCCATCCCGTTGTCGGTGGCACGTTCTTTGCGCTCCTCGGGCCTGCCAAGATGCCCGGGTCCATCGTCGATTTTCTCAATCGAGAGGTCAACAAGGCGCTGAAGGATCAGGAGGTGCTCGATCGCTTGAAGGCCCTCGGCGTGGTGCCTGTGGGCGGGACACCTGAGGTGCTGGCCGGCATTGTTTCCGAGGAGGTCGCCAAGTGGGCCAAACTGGTCAAATCGGCCGGCTTGAAGTTTGACTGATCGTTCGCGTCAGTCGCGCCACTCGATCGGCAGCAGGCTGCTGTAGTGGTCGGTCCAGAGCGGGATGCCGGGCAAATCAAGGTCCTCGTAGCCCACGATCTTGCCCTCGCCATCCCGGATCGGGCGGCTGACTGAAGGGTGGCGCTCTATAAAAGCCGTATCCCGGGTCATCACGAACCATAGATTGTCCCGCACATAGCGCTCATTGACCCGGTGCTGGTATTTGTGCCGATAGCCCAGGCCCAGTTGCTCGGCCTGGGCTTTCACCACCGGGTAGAGATTCAGGTAGGCGTTGGTTATGTTGATCGCAATCAGCCCGTCGGGCTTGAGGCGCTCGATGTAGCTCTGGAAGGCTTCCCGGGTCAGCAAATGGACAGGTACGGAGCCGCCGCTGAACGCATCGAGAACGATCAGATCGTATCGCGTGCCGTCCCCCAGTTGCTCAAGCTTGAGTCGCGCGTCGCCGACGAATGTGCGCTGTTCGACCGCTTTGCAGCGCTCCATGTTGTCAAACCATTTTCGCGCGACCCGGACCACTTCAGGGTTGATCTCGTAATAGTCATAGCGATCCTCGGGACGGCAGTAGGTCGCGAGCGTCCCCGCTCCGAGCCCGATGAGGGCGACGCTCGCAGAGTGGTTGCGCTGCTTGATGTAGGCCAGTGCATCGCCCACGCCGCTATCGGTCGCGTAGTACGTGGACGGCGCGTGACGCAGTGAGGCGTCGAGGTATTGGATGCCGTGCGTGATCTGGCCGCTGTAGAAGATGCGGTGGTTACGCAGCGGCTCGTCAGGAAACTGGCGTTCCTTGACCGCGACGACACCATAGAAATTGCGCGTCTGGTCGAGTTCGATGTCGGTTCCGCCCTGGGCGTAGGACACGCGACTGCGCAGCGGGTTGTCCCACCAGAATGCGCAGACGGTCACTGCGACGATCCCCAGTACCGGGAGCGGTGCCCATCGACGAGCCGCGACCTTGCCATGGCTGCGCCCTTTCATGAAGCGGCGCCGCTCGCGCTCGAGGATCACGGCGGCGAGCGCCGCGCTCGCCGCAAGCATCAACGGCCACTCGTGGTAATCATTGAACAGGTGAGTCGCCACCATCGCGACGAACAGACCCCCGCACGCGCCCCCAAGTGACATCCACAGGTAGAACTCGGTCAGATAACGGGTGTCGACCGGGCGTCTGCGGTAAAGCTCGCCGTGGCACAGCATGCAGATCAGGAAGAGCGCGACGTAATGGATCGCGCGCAACTCGCTGATGCCATACGTCCAGTGAGTGCCGAGGAACGCGGGGATCTCTGCCCGTCCGGCGAGAAACAGGACCGCTGCCAGCCCCAGCGCCGCCATCAGAGCGGGGCGATACCACCGCGGGTTGTCAAAGGTGAGGATGAAGCTCAGCAGATAGATCGACAGCGTCGCGATCCAGACCCGGGGTTCGGGCGCGATATCGTGGCTCAGATGGTCGGTCACCGCGATGAAGGCGAGCGAGGCCAGCGCGGGCAGGGCGAGCCAGGCCAGGCGCTCCGCGTTGCGAGGCGCGTGGGGGATTCCTGGGCCAGTCGCGGGCCTGGCCTGTGCGCTGACGATACTGGGCGATCCCGTTCCATGGCGAAGCACGCGCCAGGCTATCGCGCCGCAGCAGAGTGCAAACAACCAAAATCCCCAGGTCCAAAGCGATCCGATTGCGGGAAGGGTCAGCCAGGGCTCGAAGATGTAGGGAAAGGACAGGAGGGCGAGAAATGATCCGACATTGGAGAGCGCATACAGCCGCCACACGGACTGCCCGCCCGCCATGCCAGCGTACCAGTGCTGGAGGAGGGGCCCGGTGGTCGCCAGGCAGAAGTAGGGGATGCCCACACTTGCCGCCAGAATGGTCAGGATCTTGAAGACCGGGGCCTCATCGCCGGTTGGCTTGAAACTCGGGTCCGGCAGAACGAACAGTGCGAGGAGGGAGGCCACGCCGAGGACGACCAGGTGCAGGACGGGCTGCCGCTCCTGCGCAACGTGCCGACCGACCAGGTGCGAGTACACATAGCCAGCGAACAGCGTAGTCTGGAAAAACAGCATCGCCGTCGTCCAAACCGCTGGACTGCCTCCAAACCAGGGCAGGATGAACTTGCTGATCATCGGCTGCACCTGGAACAAGAGAAAGGCACTGAGAAAAACGGTCAGCGCAAACAACGCGACCGGGGCCGTCCGAGGACGGCCCATCGGCGTATCAGCGATCATGTCCGGGCGCAATCGATCAAGGCAAACATGTCAGGCTCCCGGCCGGCCTGGTCCCGCGCCATGGTCCGGGAGAACGGATCAGCGCGCGGATTATCCTGGAATTTTCGAGATTGTGGGAGTCAGGCGGGAGCGGGGCAGGAGCCCCGCTGATGGCGTCAAAAATCGCGCGCGCGGTTGACTGGGCGGGACGTGCGTGACTCGTCCTGGGTTGGGCCTGAGCGCTGCGGCGTGCCCGAGGCGGCCGGCTTGGCGTCAATCGCCTGCGCGTTGTCGAGTTGGGCGTAGGTCCAGGTGAGTACCGTTCCGACATGTAGCACGCCGTTTTCGTCGGACTGCTCCCAGCGCTTGACGACCGAGGTACCCCTGAGACTGCCCTGGGCCACCGAGCGCGCGTTTCGAACCAGCTTGTCGATGGTCTCGCCGACCTGCTCACGGGTCTGGTCGTAGCCTTTTGTCCCGCCCTCATCGATCCGGGTGACACGCCGCGCGATCTCCTCGGATAGGCTACCGACGGTTTGCGTGCGATCGACCTGGATGTTGGTGTTCATGAACTCGATGATCGCGCTCTCAGCCAGGCCTCTCGCCTGTTCGCCCGCGATCTGGGTGGCGCTCATGACGCGAGCCGGGCTCCAGTCCTTTGCGATCGCGAGCGACCAGCGACCATAGGCAAGCAGCATGGGCCGTCCACGCTCGTCGTACGAGAACCGCAGGCCGATCTCGTCGAGGTACTCGCGGTCGTTCCGGGGCAGCAGGTCCGCCAGTTTATTGGGGTCGCCCTTGACCAGCGTGGGACGCTGTCGTGCCAGGTCCTGCGCAAACTGGCGGGTTTTGGCGGACTGCACGGCGATCACGCCGACCCGGGTCACTTTCCCATTGACGGTGTTCTGGGTGAAGATCCGGGTCTGAACTGGCACGAGGCCCTGCATGTCGCGTACGGCTCGCGTCACGATGTCCTTGGTCAGACTCTCCCGAAACGTGGTCTTTTTCTGCTCGACCGACATCTCGGCAACTTTTTCGCGTGGGACGCCCTCCTTGATCAATTCGTTGTCGAGCCGCTTGTCGATCAGCGTGAGGGCCTTGTCGAACAGGGCGGCGACCCTACCCTGTTCCTGAGCACGTTTGAGCTCGACGGGGTCGAACTGCTCGGCATTGGTCGAAGCATCCTGCATCACCTGCAGCAGGCGCCTGGCGACCTGGCGTCCGTAGTTTTGCAACACGAAATCGGCTTGCAGATCGAATATCGCCCGCTCGTAGGAAAGGGCAAGCTCTTTTCCGAAACTCGGATCAGTTGGGCTCACCCGAACATTGGCTACCCCACTGAAAAAGGTCTTGCCTTCACTCGCGACGCCGACCCGCTGACCGAAGCGGTTTTCGAATTCCGTGACCCAATCCTCGAAGCGCTGCGGGCTCATGCCACTGTCAGCGCTGGCGGGTGTGGCCTGGGCGAGCGCCCGCTCGGCCAACTGTTGCGACGGCTCGCCCGCATTGCCTTGCGCCAGCGCGAGGGGTAGGGCAAGGGCCTGGGTCGCGAGCCAGGCGGCCGCGATGACTCGCATTGAGTGATTCAATTGAAAACTCCGGTCAAAAGGGGCGGGAGAAGCCCGCGAGGGATCAGCGTTGGAGAAGGTGTCGGTTGTCGGCCGGCGGGGCCACGTTCGAGGTGGGCGGCCGGGCGGGGGTCGTCGGCGTGGCCATCGCCGAGGGCGGGGCTCTCAGCACATGCTTCACGCCGGCCTTCAAGCCGCCCGCGACGAGTCTTGCCACGGAAAACATCGCACTGACCTCGACGATCTCGGCGAGACCTACCGGTGTCTCGCTCTCGCCCAGCGATTCGCCTGACTGGGGGTCGCGCAGTTCTGCACCGAGGGCAAGGACCTCGAGCCGGTCGCCCGGCATCACCGCGCCTTCGCCGCGATTGATGAAAATGCGATCCCCCTCAACCCGAACGATCTCGATCGGATAGATCGCCGAGGTCATCCGTGCAACGAGCGCCGCAGCAGCGTCGTCGAGACGCTGCGCCAGCATCTCCGGGCCGACCTGAGGCGAACCCTCGAAGACCGCAGTGAGCGATTCCCGTCCCGACCACTTTTTCTTGCGTGTGGCCATTTCGACGATCTCGAGGCGGATTGCACCGCTGATCTGGCTTCGCACGTAGACCTCACCGCTCAGGGCGATGCGCTCCTGCTGGTTGTTCGATATCCGCAGTCCGTCGAATTCGATCACCGCAATATAGTCGGCGCCGAGTCCCTGTCCAAGCCGAGCCAACTCGGCCGGCGCGGCGTCGCCGCTGCGCAGGAAGCGGGTCTCCCGGTCGAAGGCCTGCGCCGTGTCGCGACTGAGGACATCGAAACGCCGGGTCGCAATCAGCGCGGGTTCGATCGCTCGCAGCAGCGACTGCCCTTGCGCATGGGGTTTGACGAATACCGCCAGGCTGCGCCGATCACTCGGGGCACCGAGTTTTTCGTAGTCGCTATGACGGATCGTGATGCGCGCACTCCAGAGCCCGCTGCCCGTGCGCTCGATCCGATCGACGGTGTAGCCGAGGATCGGCCGATCACCGGGTGTCCTGACCTCGCGCGCGATCCGCTTGTTGAATGCATCGACCAGCACGCTCGTGGACGCGGTGTCGACGT
>JBIKTA010000118.1:0-6974 GCA_044348315.1 Burkholderiaceae bacterium
AGAACTCCTTGACCTTGTCCTGCACCTTGGGCATGCGCGTCATGCCGCCCACCAGGATCACATCGTCGATCTGCGAGGCGCTGACCCCGGCATCTTTCATCGCCACGCGGCAGGGCTCGATCGTCTTCTCGATCAACTCCTCGACCAGCGACTCGAACTTGGCACGGGTGATCTTGAGATTGAGGTGCTTGGGACCTGAGGCGTCAGCGGTGATGTAAGGCAGGTTGATCTCGGTCTGCTGGCTGGAAGAGAGCTCGATCTTCGCTTTCTCGGCCGACTCCTTCAGCCGCTGAAGCGCGAGCACGTCTCTAGCCAGGTCAACGCCAGAATCCTTCTTGAATTCGGAAATGATGTAATCGATCAGGCGCTGATCGAAATCCTCGCCACCCAGGAAGGTGTCGCCGTTGGTCGAGAGCACCTCGAACTGCTTTTCGCCATCCACGTCGGCGATCTCGATGATCGACACGTCGAAGGTGCCGCCGCCCAGGTCGTAGACGGCAATCTTGCGGTCCTTGCCAGCGGCCTTGTCAAGCCCGAACGCGAGTGCAGCCGCTGTCGGCTCGTTGATGATGCGCTTGACCTCGAGACCGGCGATCCGGCCCGCGTCCTTGGTCGCCTGACGCTGACTGTCGTTGAAATAGGCCGGTACGGTGATGACCGCCTCGGTCACTTCCTCGCCGAGATAGTCCTCGGCGGTCTTTTTCATCTTGCGAAGCACTTCCGCCGAAACCTGCGGGGGCGCGAGCTTCTTGTCGCGGGCCTCGACCCAGGCATCACCATTGTCTGCCTTGACGATCGCGTACGGCATCAGACCGATGTCCTTTTGGACCTCTTTCTCCTGAAACTTGCGGCCAATCAGTCGCTTGACTGCGTAGAGCGTGTTGCGAGGGTTGGTGACCGCCTGGCGCTTGGCCGGCGCGCCCACCAGAATTTCGCCGTCTTCCATGTAGGCGATGATCGAGGGGGTGGTCCGAGCACCTTCGGAGTTTTCGATGACCTTGGGCTGACCACCCTCCATGATCGCAACGCAGGAGTTGGTGGTGCCGAGGTCAATGCCGATGATTTTGCCCATGAAATCGATTCCTTGTTCTGTCAGTGAAGCAGACTAATATTGCGCAAATGGGTATGGAGGCAGACAAATCAAGCTTGGGCGACGGTAACCATGGCCGGCCGGAGCACCCGTTCGCTGATGAGATAGCCCTTCTGCAGTACGGCCACCACATGCTGCGCCGGCACCGGCGGCGTCAGGGAGGCCCCGGGCACCATCGCAATCGCCTGATGCTGATTAGGATCGAATTTCTGGCCCACGGGCTCGATCTCGATCAGCTTGTGCCGGACAAACGCGGCTGAGAGCAGGCGCAGCGTCGCATCGACGCCCTCCCGCAAGGTTTCAACGCTGGGCGCCTCGCTCTTGAGCGCCATCTCGAGACTGTCCTTGACCGGCAGCAGGCTCTCAGCAAAACCCTCGACCGCAAACTTGTGCGCCTTGGCGACATTCTCCTCGCCGCGCCGGCGGGTGTTTTCGATATCAGCCTTGGCACGCAAATAGAGATCGCGCAGCTCGTTCAGTTCGGCCTGCGCGCGGGACAAGGCCTCGGCCAGCGTGGCAAGGCTATCAGTGCCTTCGCCAGGAGCCGTGGCCGCGCCGGGAGCGGCCTGGGCAGCGTCTCGGGCCGCTTCAGCGTAGGCGGCGGCCGCCTGGGTGGACGCAGCGGAAAACGCATCTTTACCGGCCGCTTCGCCGCTGGCCGTCCCGGACCCCGGGGATCGTGGTACTTCAGACATGCTGATTGCCTTTTAAAATCAAGGACTTGAAAAGCAGGAATCACAGGATTCCCGTGACGATCGGCTGGATATGGGGACACCGCCCGGCGTTTCAAGTCGGGCCCGTTACCCCACTATGGGAGACCCGCTCTGAGATGGGGTCCTTGCTCGACCCCTCAGCGCTCGGCGCCCAGCGCCCGCGCACGCTCGAGTCGTTCGGTGAGAGACTGATCGCGCAGCACCGCCTCTCCCGGCCCTGCCTGAGCGGTCGGCCAACCGGCCGCATGCGATTCGACCAGGCGCGCAAGGGCCATCGCAAAGGATTCGGAACCGTTTAGGCAGCCCAGGTATCGAAAATCGCGCCCACCCGCCTCGATGAAGGTCTCGCGTCCCTCCAAGGCAATTTCCTCGAGCGTCTCGAGGCAATCGGCGACGAAGCCGGGACAGACCACGTCCAGCCTGCCCACTCCGGACTCACCCAACTCACGCAAGGTCGCATCCGTGTAGGGCTGCAGCCACTCGGCCTTGCCAAAGCGCGATTGAAAGGTCGTCCGGTACTGATTCCGATTCAAGCCCAGACGCGTGGCGAGAAGGCGCGCCGTCACCAGACACTCACAGTGATAGGGGTCACCCATCAGCAGGGTACGCTTCGGAACGCCGTGAAAACTCATCAACAACTGATCGGGTCGGCCTTCTCGTGCCCAGTAGGCCTCGATGTGTGCCGCGAGGGCTTCGATGTAGGGCGCATGCGCATGAAAGCTCCGAATCAACCTGAGCTCGGGCTGGTTGCGCCACTGCATCAATTCGCGGAAGACCTGATCAAAAGCGGTCGCAGTGGTCGAGCCCGCGTACTGCGGATACATCGGCAGTACGAGCAGTCGGGTGACATTGCGCTCGCGCAGATCCCGCATCACCCTGGGGATCGAAGGGTTGCCGTAGCGCATGGCCCAGGCGACTTCGACGTCATGGCCGAGCGCGTGCAACGCAAGCCTCAGCTGCTCGGACTGGGAGACGGTATGGCAGAGCAATGGGGAGCCCTGCTCGGTCCACACCGTCGCGTATTTCTGCGCCGATTTGGCGGGCCGGACATTCAGGATGATGCCGTTCAGGATCAAGGCCCAGACCAGACGGGGAATTTCCACAACCCGGGGGTCGGAGAGGAACTCCCGAAGGTAGCGCCTGACGGCGCTGGTTTCGGGCGCATCAGGCGTCCCGAGCTGAATCATCAGCACGGCCGTGCGCTCAGGGCTAGAGTGGGTAAACGCGCTCGCCGCGCTGAACCTCGCCATGGTCAGAAAGCTCGTCGGTTTCAAAACCGAGCACTATACGTTGTGCGCGAGCGCGCTCGAGACTAGCTTGGCGGTGATGTCGACTATTGGGATCACACGCTCGTAGGACATTCGCGTCGGCCCGATCACGCCGAGCGTGCCGATCACCTTGCCCTCGGCACTGGTGTAGGGTGCAACCACGACACTGAGCTCTTCCATCGGCACGAGATCCGACTCGCCACCGATGAAGATCTGCACGCCCTGGGCCCGGCTGGAGGACGCGAGCAATTCCATCAGATGGGTGCGCTGTTCGAACAGGTCAAACAATTGCCGAAGCCGCTCCATGCTGTAGGCCAGGTCCGCCATGCCAAGGAGGTTGCGCTGACCGGAAATGACGACCGGCTCGGAATCCTCGTTGCGGGCACGGTTACTCGCCTCGACCGCTGAGGTCATCAAACTCGTGATGTCGTCTCGAAGCGAGCTCAGTTCCTCGTGCAGACCACTGCGGATCGTCTCGAAGTCCAGTCCCGCGTAGTGGGCATTGAGAAAATTGGACGCCTCGGTCAACTGGGAAGCGGTGTAGTCACGCTCGGCGAGCAGAATCCTGTTCTGGACGTCACCTCCAGGCGTCACAATGATCAGGAGAATCCGGCGTTCGGACAGCCTGAGAAACTCAACCTGACGAAACAGCGAGGAGCGCCTGGGCGTCATCACGACGCCGGCAAAGTGGGACAGGTTGGAGAGCATCGTCGCGGCTGCGTTCAGTACCCGCTGCGGTTCGCCTGCCCGCAGGCCGCCCTCGATACGAGCGGTCTGCTCGACCTCGAGCGGCTGGACCTTGAGCAGCGTGTCAACAAAGAGCCGGTAGCCCCTGGGGGTGGGCACGCGGCCCGCAGAGGTATGGGGGCTTGCGATCAGCCCCATTTCCTCGAGATCAGCCATCACGTTCCGGATGGTGGCAGGCGACAAATCGATGCCAGCATGGCGGGAGAGCGTGCGGGAGCCTACGGGCTGTCCGTCAGCGATATAGCGCTCGACCAGCGCCTTGAGAAGCGTCTGAGCACGTAGGTCCATCATTGGACGTATTGTAGGGATGGATACGGCTGATGCAAGCCTGTCGCAAGGCGCAAGCGGCAACGCGGTCGATCGGATGACCCAAGAGGATCTGCGCGTCAGCGCCCGATCGACAGGCCCGTGTGCTCTAATCCGACCCATGAATCCCTCCTTTCGCAAGGTGGCCGTGATCGGCCGCTTCAATACGCCCGGCCTGTCCGATACCGTGGCCCGCATCGGCGATTTCCTCGCTGAACGGGGCGTCGATGTGCTGATCGAGCGGCGCGTCGCGCAGCAGCTGACTCTCGGAACCGGACGATCGCTGGAGATCGATCAGATCGGCCATGAAGCGGATCTGGCGATCGCGTTAGGCGGAGACGGGACGATGCTGGGCCTCGCCCGAACGCTTGCACCGTTCGGCATTCCCGTAGTCGGCATCAATCACGGCCGGCTCGGCTTCATCACCGACATCGCGCTCTCGGACTGGCGGCCCGCGCTGGCGGCCATCCTCGAGGGGCACTTCCAGACCGAAGAGCGAACGCTGCTGGCTTCGAGGGTCGTCCGGGACCACGAGGTGGTCTGGCACGAGCTCTCCCTCAATGACGTGGTCGTCAGCCGATCCTCACGGAGCGGCATGATCGAACTGCAGGTCGAGGTTGACGGTCTGCACATGTACACCCAGCGGGGCGATGGCCTCATCATTGCAACGCCCACCGGCTCGACCGCCTATGCGCTTTCCGCCAACGGACCGATCCTGCATCCCCTCCTGAAGGGCTTCGTGCTGGTGCCGGTCGCACCTCAGACACTGTCCAACCGCCCGATCACGCTGCCGGACGACCTCTCGATCGGCATCCGGGTGATCGAAGGACGCGAGCCGCGCGTGGCCTGCGACATGCAGGTGTTCACCGACCTGCAGATCGGCGATGACATCAGCATCGAGCGTGCGCCGTTCACGGCCCGGTTCCTGCACCCCCCGGGCTACAGTTACTTCGCCAATCTGCGCAGCAAGCTCAACTGGCATGAGCTGCCGACCTGGCGAGGGCAATCCGATAGTCCGACCTGAGCACCATAGGCTTGCGCAATGCTCCAGTCGCTTCACCTGCAGGATTTCGTCATCGTCGAACGGGCCGACATCGACTTCGCGCCGGGCTTCTCGGTCCTGACCGGCGAGACCGGCGCGGGCAAGTCCATCCTGCTCGATGCCTTGGGTCTGATACTGGGCGGTCGCGCCGATGCGGGCGTGGTACGGGAGGGCCGCGCGCGGGCCGACCTCACCGCGAGCTTTCGCAGCCATCCAAGGCTCGATGCCTGGCTGGTCGAACGTGAGCTCTCCGGCGATCCGGGCACCGTCCTGCTGCGCCGAGTCATCGACGCTGATGGGCGCTCCCGGGCGCTGGTAAACGGGCAACCCACCACGATCGCCGTGCTTCGCGAGATCAGCGATTGCCTGGTGGATGTGCACGGCCAGCACGCAGCCCAATCGCTCGCGCGTCCGAGCGCCCAGCGCCAGCTGCTCGACGCCTGCGCAGGGGTGCAACCCGAGCTCGGTGCCCTGTCTGAAGCCTACGAGCGAGGGCAAGCTGCACGGCGCTCGCTCGAACTTGCCCAGGCGGGCGATCGCGCCTCGAAACTCGAATACGAACGCCTGCTCTGGCAGGTCAGCGAGCTCGATGGGCTCAAGCTTGGGCCTCAGGAATGGGACGAACTCAACGCGGCGCAGCGGCGACTCGCTCATGCAGCCTCGCTGGCCGAGGGGGCACAGGCCGCCGCCGATGCATTGTCCGGAGCGGACGACGCCTTGACGGACCGTCTGCGTACGATCAGCAACCGGCTGCGATCACTCGCCCAGATCGATAGCCGACTGCAAGAGCCGCTCGACTTGCTGGAGAGCGCTGCCATTCAGGCTGAGGAAGCGGCCTCATCGTTTGCCCAATACGCTGACCGACTCGACATCGACCCGGAGCGGCTAGCCGAAATCGAACAGCGGATCGGGGCAGTCTTTTCTGCGAGCCGAAAGTTCCGCCTGGCACCCGAATCCATTCCCGGAGCGCTCGATTCGATGCGGGTCCGGCTGACCGAGCTTGAGCGCGCACAGGACATCGGAGCGCTCGAACGCCAGGTGCTCGAGACACAGACCCGGTTTGATGAACTGGCGAGCGCGGTTTCGCTGCGGCGCAAAAGCTGCGCAGACCGCTTCGAGCGGGGGGTGACCGAGCTGCTCGCTCAGCTGGGCATGGCCGGCGCCCAATTCACGGTGGGCATCGAAACCGCGCCGCCCGGCCCGTCCGGGATCGATACAGTCGAGTTCGGCATCGTCCAGCATGGTTCACGTGTACCGCGCCCAATCGCGAAAGTCGCCTCCGGTGGCGAACTCTCCCGGATCGGCTTGGCGATCGCAGTCATGGCCGCGCAAGACAACCCCGTTCCCACGCTGATCTTCGACGAAGCCGATGCGGGCGTGGGCGGCGCCGTAGCCGAAGTGATCGGCGCCATGATGCGCAGGCTGGGCTCAGAGCGCCAAGTGCTCTGCGTCACGCACCTGCCCCAGGTGGCCGCGTGCGCGCATCAACACTTCAAGGTCAGACTCGAACCCTCCGCGGCCGGCTCGGTCAGCACAGTGTCCGGACTCGACCGAAGCAGCCGGGTCGAGGAAATCGCGAGAATGCTCGGGGGGGTGGCGATCACAGCCACCACGCGCAGGCACGCCCGAGAGATGCTGGCTCAATCCGGGCAGGACCTGCCCGCTATTCGAGCCTCAGCCAGTCCGGCGCCGGCAGCTCGTTGAACACTTTCCTCAATCCCTGGCTCCAGCCGCTGCGAATCGCCGCAAAATAAGCGTCCTCGGTATCGACCCGGTGCCGAAACGAGACGGCGCGGGCGTCCCGGCGA
>JBIKTA010000120.1:0-6956 GCA_044348315.1 Burkholderiaceae bacterium
GCGGCTATCCGCAACTGACCGACAAGGCGGGCGAGTCGCTCTACCGGGAAGGAACCACGATCAACCCTGCGGCCCGGGAGTGGGTACGTGACTTCCTGATCAAGAACTATCAGGTCAAGCTCTGATCGGAGGCCGCCTCCGCACTGACGTTCCGCCCGCTGGTTGATCGACTGGCGGGCGTCTTCTTTTCGTGTTGGCAGGGTTCGGCCGGTCGGTACGCGCCCGCGAAATCATCTCTAAGCACGCCCAAGTGCACGGAGTTCACCCATGATCGAAGCAATGCAGTCGGCCCTCGTCGGGCTGCTCCAGTGGCAGCACTTTGCGTACATGATGCTGGGGGTGTTCGTCGGTCTGATCATCGGGTTCCTGCCTGGTCTTGGCGGTATCTCGGGTATGTCTCTGCTGATCCCTTTCGTCTACGGGATGGATCAGGTCTCTGCAGTCGCGATGCTGATCGGGATGGTGGCCGTCATTCCGACCGGCGATACCTTCACCTCTGTTCTGATGGGTATACCGGGGTCGAGTGCGAGCCAGGCCACGGTCGTTGACGGCTATCCCCTCGCGCGCCAGGGCCAGGCGGCGCGTGCCTTGAGCGCGGCGTTCTGGTCGTCGATGATCGGGGGCGTGTTCGGGGCTGTGCTGCTGACAGGTTTTGTCGTAGTCGCGAAGCCTTTGATCCTGATGTTCACCTCGGCAGAGTTGTTCATGCTGTCCGTCCTGGGTCTGTCGATGGTGGCAGTGCTGTCGGGCAACAGTGTTTTGCGGGGTCTGGGCGCTTGCGGATTGGGAGCGATGTTTGGCACGATCGGCGCGGCGCCTGCAACCGGCGAGACCCGTTTCGATCTGGGGATCGAGTATCTCGCCGATGGTGTGCCTCTGACGATCATCGGTCTTGGCTTGTTTGCCATTCCCGAACTCACCGAACTCATGCGGCGCAAGCAGGCCATCGCCCGGCACAGCGATCTCGGCTCGGGCTGGCTGCAAGGCATGAAGGACACCATCAAGCACTGGAAGCTCGTGCTGCAGTCCTCCTGGATCGGAACCCTGGTGGGCGCCCTTCCGGGTCTGGGCGGTGGCGTTGTCGACTGGATCACTTACGGGGTCATGGTTCAGACGGCCAAGGATCGGTCACAGTTCGGAAAGGGCGATATTCGCGGGGTGATCGCGCCTGAAGCGGCGAACAATTCCCTGCAAGGCGGCGCGTTGATGCCGACCCTGATCTTCGGTATTCCCGGTTCGGGCAGCATGGCCGTGTTTCTCGGCGGCATGGTCCTGCTGGGTATCGAAGCCGGTCCCAACATGGTCACAAGCGACTTGAAGGTCACTTACACGATCGCGTGGACCCTGGCGATTGCGAGCATCATCGGTGCCTTTGCCTGCTTCATTTGTGCCTATCCGATGGCAAGGCTCACCTTCATTCCGTTCGACCGGATCGCCCCCTTCATGCTGATGATCACATGCTTTGGCGCGTTTCAGGCCAGGCGCAACCTCATGGATCTCGTGCTGCTCTTCGTGATCGGTTTGCTGGGTATCTTCATGCGTCGCTTCGGCTGGTCTCGGCCCGCTTTCCTGATCGGATTCGTCCTGGCTGAGCCGATCGAGAACTACCTCTATCAATCCCTCCAGTTCAATGGCTGGGGGTTTCTGTCGCGGCCCGGTGTGATCATCATCATGCTGCTGACCGTGGTCTCGGTCTGGATCGGGATGCGCGTGCGGATCTCGGAAGACGGTATGAATTTCGGGAAGGGGACGAAGAGCGCGCAGTCCGACCCGAGCGAGACTGCGGTGAACGGGGCGGACGGCGCGAGGTCACAGGCGGGATCTGCAGGGATTACGCCGGTCAGCTATAGCCTCGCCGACCGTCTGCCGCAGATCCTCTTTGCCGGCCTCATCCTTCTGGTATTTGGCTATGGTGTCTACAGCAGCGTTTCGCTGACATTCCTGGGGTCTGTCTTTCCGCTTTCGACCTCGTTGCTGATGCTCTGCTTCTCAGGCGTCCTGCTTGTACAGCTGCTTCGCCCGGGACGGGCGTCCGCGAGCCTCTGGTCCGATCAGGAACTCCAGGACCGGCGCGCAGGCAAGCATGACGGCACTCACGTCTGGGGGCCGCTAGGATGGTTTGTGATGCTGTTCGGGCTGACAGCCTTGTTCGGCTTCATCATCGCCCTCACGATTTTCATCCTCGCGTATCTGCTGCGTGCTGCCCGGCTGAGCGTCGTCAACACGCTGATCTACACGGGTCTGTGCGTGGGTTTCATGATTCAGTTGGCCTACATGCTTACGCTCGATTTCCCCTCCGGTTTGTTGCAGCGGATCGTTGAATTGCCCTGGCCGCTGCGCTGATGCTTTCCATCCTACCCATTTTGTTCCCCCGGAGATGAATCTTGAACATGGCAGTTGAAACCGGCCTCGCGGCAACATCCTTTCTCAACGAAAAGGCATTCATCCGCAACTGTGTCTTTCATTTTCCGGTCAGTTACATGCGAGGTGGCACGTCGACCGGCATCATCATCTGGGGGCCACACCTCGAGCCCTATGCCGAGGTGCGCGAGGAAATCATCCGCAAGGTCATGGGGGTGCCCGACCAGGGCGAACTCAAGGGCAACAAGCAGATCACCGGTCTGGGCCGGGGGCCGGCGACCAGCAACAAGGTGTTCATCATCGAGCCAGCCGACGGCACGCAGGCTGATTTCAACAGCACGCTCGCCCAGCTTGCCGCGGAGAAATCCTCGATCGACTGGAGTGTCAATTGCGGCAACATGTCGGCTGCGATTCCGATGTTCCTCCTGGAAAATGGATTGATCGAGTCGGGGGCGGCGCTCACGAGCGTTCGCGTCTTCAACACCAACACCGCTGTCATCACCGACTGCCGCATCCGCACTCCAGGCGGCCTGCCGGTGATCCCGGCTGACACGGCGATCCCGGGTGTCCACGGCGAATTCCCCGGGGTGGAGCTCAGTCTGCGCGATCCGGTCGGGTCCAAGACCGGGACGCTGCTCCCCACCGGTCATTTGCGAGATGTTTTCGATGGCGTCGAAGTCAGTTGTGTCGATGTCGCCGTCCCCATGGTGATCCTGCGCGCCGACGCGGTGGGCATGCGGGGGGACGAGTCGGTGGCGAGTCTCAACGCCAATGCAGCGCTGAAGGATCGCCTGCGTTCGATCTGGGTCCAGGCGGGGCTCAAGATGGGTCTGAAGCGCAAGGGCGTACCGATGACGGCCGAAGAGCTCGCCGCGAGCGAGACCATCCCCAAGGTCTGCCTCGTGTCGCCCGCGACGCAGGGCGGACACATCTCGGCGCGTTACTTCACACCCCAGGAGTCGCATGCCTCGCTCGCGGTGACAGGCGGGTGTTGTCTCGCGACCGCCTGCCTGGTCCCAGGCACCACTGCGCACGAGATTGCCCAGGGCCTGAGCCCGCTTGGTGAGACCGACACCGAGCAGGCGGTTGCGATGGAAAACCCCGCGGGCATCCTGCGTGCCCGGGTCTTCGGGCGCCGCAGCGGCTCGGGCGAATTCGTATTCCCGTGGGTGGCCTACGAACGGAACGCGCAGCTCTACATGAACGGATTTTTCAGGATCTATCGGCCGTCCGAGCGGCTGCGCGCGCTTTGCGCAGAGGCTGGCTAACGACTTCGATCCAGCGGCGGCTCGATCCGCAGCGGAATCGTGACCGGTCCGTCGTTGACCAGATGGACCTTCATGTCGGCCCCGAACCGTCCGCATTCGACCCGGGGATGTGCGGCCCGAGCACGCTCCAGGAAAAACTCATAGAGCGCCCGTCCAATCTCAGGGCGGGCTGCAGCCGAAAAGCCGGGGCGGTTGCCGCTTCGGGTGTCGGCGGCGAGCGTGAACTGGCTGACCACGAGCAGACCGCCACCGACGTCCTGGAGACTCCTGTTCATCCGGCCCTCCTGGTCGGCGAAGATCCTCAGCCTGAGCACCTTGTCGAGCATCTTCGAAGCGGTCGCCTCATCGTCTCCGGCCTCGGCGCAGAGCAACAGCAACAGGCCCTGTTCAATTGCACCCACGGTTTCGTCTGCTATGACCACCCTGGCTTCGGTCACGCGTTGCAGCAGTCCTATCATGATCCTCTACCCGGCAATGGGGCACGAATGCCCGGTTGATAGCCCTCGACTTGTCAGCCCGCCCTCGGAGCGTGATGATAGTCGGGTGAGTGAAAGCCGCGGGACGCGGCCCCATGATTCCAAAAGGAGACACCATGACTTTGACATCGATCCGCCCTCTCGCGGCACTCGCGCTCGGCGCGGCTGCGCTGCATCTTGCACTGCCGGTTGCGGCTCAGGCCCAGCAGTGGCCCACGCGCCCCATCCGCCTGATCGTACCGTTTCCGCCGGGCGGCGGCACCGATGCGTTCGCGCGTCCGCTCGCCAAGGTCATGGCGCAAAACCTCTCGCAGCAGGTGCTGATCGACAATCGGGGCGGCGCGGGCGGCACGCTGGGCGCCGAACTTGCCGCCAAGGCGGCTCCCGATGGCTACACCTTCCTGGTGGGCGCCGTCCACCACACCATTGCCGTCAGCATGTACCCCAAGCTCGGCTATGACCTGCGCAAGGATCTCGCGCCGGTCACGGTGCTTTCCTACGTGCCCAACGTCGTCGTGGTCAATCCGAAGCGGATGCCGGTCACCGATTTCGCGGGCTTCCAGAAAATGGTGTCGACCCAGCCCGGCAAGTTCAATTTCGCCTCGGCGGGTAATGGGACGACCCATCATCTCACGGTCGAGCTCTGGAAGACCATGACCAGCAGTTTCGCGATCCATCTGCCCTATCGAGGTGCAGGCCCTGCGCTCGCGGATCTCTTGGCTGGTCAGGTGGATTTCATGTTCGATGGGCTCGGCAGTTCGATGCAGCATATCAAGTCCGGTCGCCTGGTCGCGCTCGCGGTCTCGTCGGGCAAGCGTTCGTTCGCGCTCCCGGATCTCCCCACACTCGATGAAGCAGGGGTCAAGGGCTACGACGCCGGTACCTGGTACGCGATCTGGGCTCCGGCGGGCACGCCGCGCGCGATCATCGACCGGATGCAGCAGGAGACGGCAAAAGCGCTGCAGGGCGCTGAGCTCAAGAGCGTCTGGAGCAGTCTGGGCGCCGACGCTGGTGGGCAGTCGCCCGCAGAGATGGCCCAGTTTGTCGAAAGCGAGATCGTCAAGTGGGCCAAGGTCGTGAAGGACTCGGGCGCGCAGCTCGATTGAGGCGCTGTCCGGTCTTGCGCCGCGCACGATCGGTCAGTCCCGGTCGCGCGCGGTGAGCCAGCCGGGCGCTCAGTCAAACCGCAGTCGTGCGCGCACGGTCTGTCCGACCCGGACGATGGCGCCTGCGCCCGCTCGGAGGACGGCGTTCATGCCGTAGCTCGGGGCCCCGTCGATGCGCGGGTCGCGTCGGGTCGCGAGCAGCGTGTCGCTCACCGCACCGGTGAGGGCGACACCTCGGGTGGGGTCGACGTCCGGTATCGAGCAACGTCCACAGGGCTTGACGTGCTCCACGCGGATTTCGTTGTCATCGGCAAGGATTGACCATTCGGCGATCATGTCCTCACCGTGGCCATCGAGTCCGGCGAGCACGATGTTGGGCCTGAACCGCCGATCGTCGATGGCGGTGGCCCCCGCGTCTGTCAGCCGCTTGTTGATCGCGGCAAGCGATGCGGTGCTCGTGACGAGCAGCCCAAAACCATCCGCGAATTGCGTGGTCGAGGCCTCGCGCCCGGTCCAGGCTGAATCACACTGACGGTCGAATTCCGGGTCGAAGCGCACCAGCCGAAGTGGGCCCAGCGGGCCTTTGCTGCCCCCTAGAAAATCGGTGAACCATTGGGCCGCCACGGCGCCCATCTCGTAGGCGGGCAGAGACTCGCCCCATAGCTGCACACGGGTCGCCTCCTCGGCGTTGTCCATGCTCAAGTGCAGCGGCAGCATGCCTGGCGCGCGCAGCATCAGGCCGCCCATTCTGAAGGCGGGCTGAATCAAGGCCATCGCCGGGGCTTCGCGTTGCGTGATGGCCTCGCCCTCAAGGTCGACGACCATCCAGTTCCGGTCCCAGAGCAGGCCGTCGATCGTGATTTCCGATTCGGTCAGCTGGATGCCGGCACAGGATTTGATCGGATAGACCCAGATCGACTCGATTCGGGCCGCGATTGATTCAGTATCGGGTTTCTGCAAGACGGGCTCGCTCATGTCTGTTTGTCCAATGAAAACGATTGCCAACCAATGAGTGTAGCGCGCCTGCCGCCCGTCAGATCGTTCTGCGCCGGAACGGTGAGGCTTGCCTCGGGGCAATGCGCCCCGTTCGTTGAGGGGGGACTCTGCCTACTTTGCGAAGGGAGACTCAGATGGGCTTGCGGATTCATCATGCGATGTTGTTGCCCTGTTCTGCGCTGACGCTGATCGTCACCGGTTGTGCAGGGATGAGCGAGAGCGAGCGGAGCACCGCAGTGGGTGCGGGACTGGGCGCGATCGCAGGGAGCGTGATCGGTGACAGTCGTCGCGGTGCCCTCATCGGCGCGGGCGTGGGCGCGCTGGGCGGGTACCTCTGGTCCAACGAGTCGGCGCGCCGCAAGGCGGCCCTGGAAAAGGCGGCAGCCGGGACCGGCGTCGAGGTCAGCCAGACCGGCGACAACCGGCTGAAGCTTGCGCTCCCAGGCGACCTGTCGTTCGATTCGGGGAGCGCCGAGATCCGCCCGGGCATGCGACCCATCCTCGATGAATTGGCACGGGACCTCCGTGCGCAACCGGCCGCCGTCGTGCACATCGTCGGGCATACGGACAGTGCTCGCGGCGATGCGTTCAACGACCCGCTGTCGGTCAATCGCGCCTCGCGTACCCGCGATTATCTGGTCGGGCAGGGGGTGGATTCGCGGCGGATCACGATCGATGGGCGGGGCGCGCGCGATCCGGTGGCCGACAACGCAACCGAGGCGGGCCGGGCGCGTAATCGCCGCATCGAG
>JBIKTA010000121.1:0-6945 GCA_044348315.1 Burkholderiaceae bacterium
GATCTTCATCCGGATCTGGTTGATGAAGATGACCATGGAATTGGTCCGCTTGATCGTGGCGGTCAGCTTGCGAAGCGCCTGCGACATCAGGCGAGCCTGCAAGCCTGGCAGGGAATCACCCATCTCGCCCTCAATCTCGGCTTTTGGGGTAAGGGCTGCGACCGAGTCGATGACAATCAAGTCGACCGAACCGCTACGCACCAAAGCGTCGGCAATCTCGAGCGCCTGCTCGCCCGTATCGGGCTGCGACACCAGTAGGTCGTCGAGGGTGACGCCGAGCTTGGCTGCGTACTGAACGTCCAATGCGTGCTCGGCGTCGATGAACGCACAGGTGCCGCCAATACGCTGCATCTCGGCAATCACCTGTAAGGTGAGTGTGGTCTTGCCCGAGGACTCGGGCCCGAAGATCTCGATCACCCGGCCACGCGGCAAGCCGCCGACTCCGAGCGCAATGTCCAAGCCGAGCGAGCCCGTCGACACCACCTGAATGTCGTGCTCGACGCCCGCGTCGGCGAGCCGCATGATCGAGCCCTTGCCGAACTGCTTTTCGATCTGGGCAAGCGCAGCGGCCAGGGCCTTGCCACGCTCGGATTTGTTGGATTTCGCGTCTTCCATGTTGATCACTTTGTCCATGTTGGGCCTCGTCGGTAGGGGGTGGCGCCATGCACCTGACGAGAATTATTGCATCGAAACACTGTACAAACAAACAGTAATTTAAGGTAGGCCAGAAAACCTAGATTCTAGTTGCCGAAATGCCATACGGTGCAGATGCGCGGGTGGCAACCCACAGTTGCTCCGCCATCCGCAAGGCCAGTCGGGCGGAAAACATCCTCACCGCGTGTCGGTCTCCGGGAAAGCGAGCACTCACGGCGAATACGCTGGCCGCCGCCCGATCGCCCTCCCCCCAAGCAGGGTCGAACGCCCAGGCCAGGCATACCGTGCCCACCGGCTTTTCGGCCGAACCGCCCGCCGGACCCGCTACACCACTGACGGCGATCGCGACCTGGGCGCACGAAGCCTTCAACGCGCCCATCGCCATCTGGCGCACGACCGTCTCACTCACCGCGCCATGCCGTGTCAGGCTGTCCTCATGCACGCCGAGCTGCGCAACCTTTGAAGCATTACTGTAGGTGACAAAACCGCGATCGAACCATGCGCTCGAACCGGCGGTCTCGGTAAGCAGAGCCGCAATCAAGCCCCCGGTACAGGATTCAGCCGTCACGATACGGGCCTCCTGAGCCTGCAGCGATCGGCCCAGGTGGGCGGCCACGGCCACAAGCGAGGCCCAATCCGGCACGCCCTTGCCCGCTTCACCCAGACTACACGACTCCGGACTCACAACCGCTCCCAGCCAAGAAGCAGAACAAGCGTAAACCCGGCGGCCAGCAGATCATCGAACATCACTCCGAAGCCACCTTTGAGGCGGGCATCGAACTGCCGAATCGGGGGGGGTTTGACGATGTCGAAAAAGCGAAAAAGCAGAAACCCGGCCACCTGCATCAGGATCTCATCCGGCAGCAACGCAAGCACCAGCCAGAAGGCGACGACCTCGTCCCAGACCATCGCCGAGTGGTCCGAGACCCCGACCTCTCGCCCAGTCCGCCCGCAGGCCCAGATGCCAATCACAAAGGCGAGGGCAATCGCGATCAGCCAGGCCTGCCGGTCCAGCGCATCGCCCACAGCCAGAAAGACCGCCCACGCCCAAAGGGTCCCGACCGTGCCCGGCGCCCAGGGCGACAGCCCGCTGCCCGCGCCGAGCGCGATCAGGTGAGCGGGACGGCTGAGCCGAAACCGCGCAGACCGGAAGCCCGGCCGTCGCTCGGAGGGCTCAGGTGCGTGGGGATCGCGCGAAGGCTGCTCAGCCAAAATGATCATACCCCCCGAGCTGATCGCCCATGCGCTCACCATATCGCCCCGTGATGACGCGCTCGTGGCCTTCGACTACGGTACCGATCCGCGTGAGCCGAATGCCCAGGCGGTCGGCCAGCTGCTCGATCGCTGCGCGCGCCTCGGCCGGCGCCGAAAAGAGTAGTTCGTAATCGTCACCGCCCGATAGCGCGAGTCTCATCCGCTCGGCCTCGGGTTCGCCGGTCAGACAGGCGGCCACCGGTACCGCCAACCAGTCGATCTGGACCCCAACGCCGGAGCGTTCGATGAGATGCTGGACGTCGCCCACAAGCCCGTCGGAGAGATCGATCGCCGCGCGGGCGAGGCCCAGCAGCGCGCGCCCGAGTGCAAGCCGCGGATGCGGCCAATCAAGCCTGCGCTGCGCGGGATGTCCAGTCGGCAAAGGCCGCCCTGCCGCCGCTTCCCGGACCGCAAACGCCGCCCCCCCCAACTCGCCCGACACCCAGAGCTCATCGCCCGGTCGAGCGCAGTCACGTCGCAAAGCGAGCGTGGCCGCAACACGGCCGATGGCGGTAATGCAGACATTGAGCGGGCCGCGAGTGGTGTCGCCGCCCACCAGTTCGCAGTCAGATTCCCGCGCAAGGTTCAGGAGACCGCGTGCAAAGCGCTCGAGCCAGGCCTCGTCGACCTCGGGCAAGGCGAGCGCAAGCGTGAACGAATCGGGCGCTGCCCCCATGGCCGCCAAGTCCGACAGATTGACCGCAAGCGCCTTGTGTCCGAGCGACTCCGGGTCGACCGAAGGTAGAAAATGTCGCCCACACACGAGCATATCGGTGGTGACCGCCATCGCCTGCCCGGCCGGCGCGCCGTCAAGGAGCGCACAATCATCGCCGATGCCGAGCCGTGCGCGCCGCACCGGTACCTGGCCAAAGAAGCGCTGGATCAGCTGAAATTCACCCATCGCCATTGGCCCGCCCCCCCTCAATCGGAATTCCGGACCCTGAGACCGTATCAGGTCTGGCCCGGTGCGTCGGGCCGTTGCGTCGCGGGCTTGGCCTCGACGGCACGAATTTGAGCGGCAACCCGGTCGAGTACGCCATTGACGTACTTGAACCCGTCGGTGCCGCCGAATGTCTTGGCCAGTTCGACGGCTTCGTTGATGACCACTCGGTAGGGAATCTCGGGGTGAAAGACGAGTTCGTAGGTCGCGAGCAGCAGCGTCGCGTGCTCGACCGGACTGAGCTCGGCGACCGGACGATCGAGATGTGGCGCGATGTGCTCATGAAGCAGCCGGGTCGAATCGACGGCACCGTGCAAAAGCGCCTTGAAATGCTCGGCGTCGGCTTTTGCAAAACCCGGATTGTCCAGGCCCAGGTGCGCCTCGATCGACGACGAATCGCTGCCGCTCACCAGCCACTCGTAGAGCCCCTGCAGGGCAAGCTCACGCGAGCGGCGACGCGCGCTCTTTGGAGGCGTACCCCGCCCTGACCCGGATGATTTGGGCGCGTCGACCATGCCCGGACTCAATCTCCAACCCGGCGCAAAGACGCAAGCTTCACACCGGTCTCGGTCAGCCAGATGCCGAGCCTCGCCATCTCGACCGCGACCTGCGCGGCCTCGGCCCCTTTCACCGGCGCGCGGACTTCGGCCTGCTCGTCGGTGTTGGTGGTCAGCACGGCATTGGCCACTGGAATGCGGCTATCGAGCGCGACAGCCTGTATGCCTCGAGAGGCTTCGTTTGATACCACCTCGAAATGATAAGTCTCACCACGAATGACGGCCCCAATCGCGATCAAGGCATCGAAACCGCCGCTGTCGGCCATGCGCGCGAGCACCTGGGGAATCTCGAGCGCACCCGGCACCGAGCACACCGCGACCCGATCACGGGCCACGCCGCACCTGTCGAGCTCAGCCAGACAGGCGCGAAGAAGGGCCTCGCAAACAGGTTCGTTGAAACGGGAACAGACGACGCCGATCGAAAGGTCGCGCCCGTCGAGATCAGCCCGAAATGCGGGAAAAGCCATCGTCACTCCTCAGGCTGGATTGGACACGAAACCGGTGACCTGCAACGCGAAACCCGCCATGCTCGGCAAATTGACGGGCCGGGACAACAACCTCATGCGCCCCACGCCGACATCCTTGAGGATCTGCGCGCCAATGCCGTAGGTGCGAATGTCGAGCTTGCCGCGCCGCTCGCCTTCGGCCACCTCGGTCGCCGACTGCGCCGCGCCGGACAGCGCAGACACCAGCTCGCCCGGCGTCTGCGAGCAGTTGACCAGCACCAGCACGCCGCAACCGGAGGCGGCAATCGCCGAAAGCGCATTGTGAACCGACCAGGTCTGGCCCGCCCGGTGCGTTTCAATCAGGTCGAGCATCGAAAGCGGCTCGTGAACCCGCACCAGCGATTCGTTGTCGGGCCCAGGTTCACCGCGCACAAAGGCGAGGTGAACCTCGCCCATCGCCTTGTCGCGATAGGCGATCAACCTGAATGCCCCGTGTGCGGTCGGCACGACCGACTCGCGGATCCGCTCGATCAGCGACTCATTGGAACTGCGATAGTGGATCAGATCGGCGATCGCGCCGATGCGAAGATCATGCTCGCGGGCGAACTCGAGCAGGTCGGGCAGCCGCGCCATCGTCCCGTCGTCTTTCATGATCTCGCAGATCACCGCGGCAGGTTCCAACCCCGCCAAGGCAGCCAGATCGCACCCCGCTTCGGTGTGCCCGGCGCGCACCAAAACCCCGCCCGGCTCGGCTCTGAGCGGGAAGACGTGACCGGGCTGGACCAGATCCTGGGGCTGGGCGTCGCGGCGGATCGCGGCCTGGATCGTGCGAGCTCTGTCCGCAGCGGAAATCCCGGTGCTCACCCCTTCGGCCGCCTCGATCGAGACGGTGAACTTGGTGCCGTGACGGGTACCGTTTCGCGTCACCATGAGCGGCAGGTCGAGCTGCGCGCAACGCGCCTCAGTGAGCGTGAGACAGATAAGACCCCGCCCGAAACGCGCCATGAAATTGATCGTCTCGGCCGTTGCGAACTGAGCGGCGATCACCAGGTCGCCCTCGTTCTCGCGATCCTCTTCGTCGACCAGGATGACCATGCGACCCCGGCGGATGTCGTCGAGGATTTCTACAATGCTGGAAAGTGCCATGGGAGGATTCTACGCTGCGTGGCGGGCGGGATCGGTGGCGAGCAGGCGCTCGCAGTAACGGGCAATCAGATCGATCTCGAGGTTGACGCGCTGACCACTCGAGAGACTCGACAAGGTGGTCACGGCGACCGTGTGCGGGATAAGGTTCACCGAGAAGTCGCACCCATCCTCGCGATCGACGACCTCATTGACCGTGAGACTCACCCCATTTACCGTAACCGAGCCTTTGTAGGCGAGATACCGACCCAGCATGCTGGGCGCCCTCACCACGAGCAACCAGGATTCGCCGACTTGTTCGAATCGCTCTACCACGCCCAGACCATCGACATGGCCCGACACCAGATGCCCTCCCAGGCGGTCCGCCAGGCGCAGCGCTTTTTCGAGATTGACGGGCCCGGGGCGGTCGAGCCCGCGGGTGCGGGCCAGGCTTTCTTCGGAGACATCGAAGGCCAAACGCCCCTGGTCGATCGCCACGACCGTCATGCAGGCGCCCTGGATTGCAATCGAATCCCCGATCACAACGTCATCCAGCACCAGCCCCGAGGCATCGACGATCAATCTGAGCCCCTTGCCATCGACCAGCGGCTCGCAGGACTCGATGCGGCCCACAGCCGCGACAATTCCGGTGAACATCGAAAACCTCTTGTGAACGATTCAGACAATCATGAGGACTTTGGCTTCGCCCGCGCGAGCAGGCGCAGATCCGGTCCCACCTGATCGACGGCATGAAGCACCCACTGCAGCCGATCGTCGAGCCGGTCGACCACCGGCAGATCGAACATGGGCCTTCCACCGCCCAAAAGCGATGGCGCAGTGTAAACGAGCAGTTCGTCGACCAGACCCTCCCGCAATAACGAACCATTGAGCTTGAAACCGGCCTCGACATGCAATTCATTGATCCCGCGAGCGCCCAGTTCCTGCATCAAGGCGCTCAGGTCCACCTTGTGTCGAGCATCCGGGAGGAAGCTCAGCTCGCAGCCGCGATCACGCAAGGCCTGAGCGCGACCGGCCAGATCATCTGCCGCAGCGATCAAGACCCGTCCGGACTTGAGGATCCTGGCCTGCGGGTCGACCTCCAGCCTCGAGTCCACCAGCACCTTGAGCGGCTGGCGCTCGGCCTGCGGGGCGCGCGCAGTCATCATCGGGTCATCCTCGCGTACGGTGCCAATGCCGGTGAGAATGGCGCAGCTTCGGGCCCGCCAGTTGTGGCCGTCATTGCGGGCGGCCTCGCTGGTGATCCATTGGCTGCTCCCATCGGGCAATGCGGTGTAGCCATCGAGCGAGGCTGCGACCTTGAGCCGCACCCAGGGACGACCGCGGGTCATCCGAGAAACGAAACCAATATTGAGCTCACGCGCCTGGGCCTCAAGCAGACCGCAGCGCACATCGATGCCCGCGCTGCGCAGGCGGTCCAGCCCCTGACCGTTGACCAGAGGATTGGGATCCTCCATCGCGACGATGACCCGGGCGAGCCTCGCCTTGACCAGCGCATCGGTGCAAGGTGGCGTGCGTCCGAAATGACTGCAGGGCTCGAGCGTCACATAGGCCGTCGCCCCGCGGGCACGATCGCCGGCTTGCGCGAGCGCAAGTGTCTCGGCATGCGCCTCGCCCGCCTTGAGATGCCAGCCCTCGCCAACGACGGCTCCCTCGCGAACGATCACGCAGCCCACCCGAGGATTGGGTGTGGTGGACAACAAACCTCGTGCAGCCAGGTCGAGCGCCCGCTGCATCCAATGGTGGTCGGTTTCATTGAACATCCCGCCATTATCGCCGATCGCCCCGACCGACCTGGACTCGCGTGCGAAAACGCCGAATAAAACAGCGCGCAGCAATTTATTCCGCGTTTCCCTAAAATCCCGAACCACCATGCAGAACCCCGAGAGGTCACACTTGAACCCTGCCGCACAGACCACCGGCCCCATGATGGGCGGCCACATCCTCGCTGATG
>JBIKTA010000122.1:0-6926 GCA_044348315.1 Burkholderiaceae bacterium
TGCTTCGCAATCTGCTCGCAGGCGCTCAATATGCAAGCTTCCGGGTGTTCGTGGGCACCTACCCCAACGATCCCGACACTCGAGCGGCGGTTAAGCGAGTCTGTGCCGATGATCCGAGGGTCATCGAGGTGGTGACATCGGAGCCGGGTCCCACCTGCAAGGCCGATTGCCTGAACGCGATCTGGCGGGGCATCGGCGCAAATGAGGTGCGTACCGGTCAGCGGTTCGAGATCTTCGTCATGCAGGACTGCGAGGACGTCGTTCACCCGCTTGCCTGGCGGCTCTACAACTCGCTGATACCCGGCCATGACATGGTGCAACTGCCGGTCCTGTCGCTGCCGCGGCGCTGGTGGCAGTGGACGGCCGCTCACTATCAGGATGAATTCGCCCAGCTTCACTTCAAGGACCTGGTCGCACGCAAGTTGCTCGCGCACAGCGTCCCGGCGGCCGGCGTCGGTGTCGGCTTCAGCCGCCGCGCGCTCGAATCGGTGGCGGCACATGTCCGGGGCGATCCGTTCAACACACGTTCGCTCACCGAGGATTACGACATTGCGCTGCATCTTCAGCGCCTGGGTCTGCGGCAGCTGTTTGCACTGGTACGGGTCAAACCCGGGATAACCGCTGTCACGAGTGACCCGGCGCGTCTCCCAGGCCTTGGCGCTGAACTGATCGGGGTGCGTGAGTACTTCCCGGACCGACTACGCGCTGCGGTACGCCAGAAAGCGCGTTGGGTCGTCGGTATCGCGCTGCAAGCCTGGCGGGCCTGGGGTTGGCGGGGCGACTTTTGGTGGTGCCTGATGTTCTGGCGCGATCGGAAAGTGCTGGTGACCAATCCAGCGGCCGCGCTCGGTTACCTGGTCGTCCTGGCGATCGTCGCTCAGTGGCTCTGGCAGCACATTGACCCGGATGCCCCTACCTTTCCGCCGCTGGTCGAGCCCGATTCACTGACCGCCTGGATGCTGCTGGTCAACGTCCTGGTGCTCGCCAATCGGATCGTCCAGCGCATCGCCTGCGTGTCGATCGTCCATGGCATCGGACAAGGGCTCTGGTCGGTGCCGCGCATGGCCTGGGCCAGCGCAATCAACGCGCTCGCGACCGCGCGCGCGTTGGGGCTCTGGATGCGCCATCTGTTGACTGGTCGTGTCATTGGCTGGGACAAGACCGCGCATGAATACCCCGATCACGGCAGTCACGCCCTGGCGCCGGCAGTCCAAGTCCAGCCTCTCAGATCGACGAAATAAAGGAGTAGTGCAATGAGGTCTCGAACCCCCCGACCCCCTGAGCGAAGCATCCGCGCAGCCATGCCGCTCGCCCTGCTTGCCTCAGGACTGATCACTCTCACCGCATGCGGCGAGGGTGCCACGCCGAACCTCGACCGCGCAGGCGCGGCGCCTGCAGCCGTTCAGCCGGCGGCTCCAGCGGCGGTTCAGCCAGCGATTTCGGCTGCCGAGGTCGCTGCAACGCAATCCTCGGGCGGGACCGGTTTGCTACGCAGTCCGGTGGCTGCAGGGACGTATCAGATCGAACCCGGCAACCCGAATCCAGTACCCATTCAGCGCACATCGCCCGAGCCGCTTGCTGCTTCGGCCCTCACGTCTACAGCGTCCGCCCAAGCCCCCGCGTCCGACGCATCTGGAACCTCTGATGCGCAGTCGGCTGCGGCAAGCTCGACCGGCAACCAGCAGGGGTCCGAGATCGTGGTCCGACCGGGTCTGTCCGAGTCCGCGTCGGCGCTGCCGACCGGCCGGGCGCGCAGTGTCGCCCGCTGACCGTCCACCGCTTTTTGCCCTTTGCTTCAACAAGGAGCGACCATGTCACCGACCGTTTTCTCCAACGCGGAACATTCACACCGCATCCGCTGCCTGCTGAGGCGGGTCGTTTTCCTCTCAGCGCTCGTCCTCATGATGCTGGGTATGCTGGAGCGCGCCCACGGCCAGCCCGCCCCGCGCGCGCTGGTCCTCTACGACCAGCCTATCGGCAAGCCCTTCCAGAACCTGGGCAAGGCCTACGCGATCATGCTGAGTAACCTGCTGGGCCACTGGGATGGACAGATCGATGCGATCCCGACCCATCAGTATCAGCGTGGCGCCACCGAGCGCTACGACGCGACCTTTTACATTGGTGCGTGGTTCGACCATCCGCTGCCTCAACACCTGCTCGAGGACCTCTATCGAACCGAGCGAACCGTCGTCTGGTTCAAGTACAACTTCTGGCAGATGGCGCGGGTACCGGAGTTCGATAGCGCGGCCCGATGGGGGTTCAGGATGATCGCCAACCGCGGTCTTGAGGGAAGCCCGGCCGCCCAGACGCCTGATTTCTTTGATACCGTGCACTATCAGGGCGAGGCGCTCACGAAGTACTTCGCCTGGTCACCGGCCACCGGGCAGGTGTTTGCCGATCCCGATGTCGGTCTGGTCGAGATCACGGATCCCGACCGGGCGCAAAGCTACGCCACGATCGAGAACCGGGCGACCGGCGCGCGCGCGCCCTATGTGGTGAGGGCGGGCAATTTCTGGTATGTGGCCGACTCGCCGTTTTCTTACATCGGGCCGCGTGATCGCTATCTGGTCGTGGCCGACCTGCTGCATGAGATGCTGGGCGAGTCGGCCGCCGCTCGCGCGGGGCGTATCGATGCAGCCCGCCGCGCCGCCCTGGTGCGGCTCGAAGATGTTTCTGCGCGGTCGAACACTCAGCATCTGCGCACGCTCACCGAGTTGTTCGCGACCTGGACCGATCCGATCGGCGGTGAAACGAAACCGATTCCGTTTTCGATCGCGCTGATTCCCCGCTATCGCGATCCGCTGGGCCGCTACAACGCCTCGCGCCCGCTCGACATTCGGCTCAGACAGGCACTCGGCCTGCGGACCGAGCTCAGCCATGCGTTGAACCGCGGCGGAACTCTGGTCATGCACGGCTTCACGCACCAGTTCAACCATCAGCTGAATCCATATTCGGCGGTGAGTGGCGATGATTTCGAGTTCTGGGACATCGTGCGTAATCAGCCGATGGCGATGGACAGTCCGCTGGAGTGGTCGCGCCGGATCGACCAGGGGATCCGCGATCTGCGCGATGCGGGGTTCTCGGCCTTCGCCTTCGAGACGCCGCACTACCAGGCCTCGCCTAATGCCTACCGAGCGATCGCTTCGCGCTTTCCGACGGTCTACGAGAGGGCGGTCTACTACACCTCGGATCGACCGCGGCTCAACCTCGATGTGCCTGACAAGGACTTTGCGGTAGGTCAATTTTTCCCCTACACGATTGCGCGCGACTGGTATGGGCGCAAGGTCCTGCCCGAGAACCTGGGCAATATCGAATACGACATCCGTGACATCGACCCCACATCGAGCTTTGATTACACATGGCAGGATTTGCTTTTGAACGCGCGCATCATGCGGGCGGTGGTGCGAAACGGCATCGCCTCATTCTTCTTCCATCCGTTCTGGCTCGAAACCTTCAGGCGGCCCGATGGCTCGAGCTATCCCTATGATGGCCTCGCCGATCTTGAGAAAGTGCTTGCGGGCTTGCGGGAGCTGGGCTTCGAGTTCGTCGATCCCCGTTCGCTCTGAGCGCCCCAGCCGGGTTTCGCGATGCAGCCATTTTGTCGTCCATGGGGCCACCGCTGCGGCGGTGGCCCTGACGCTCCTGTCGGGCCCGCTTCCGGCACGATCCGCCCTCGAGACGGGGGGCGAGACCCGACCGATGCCCACTGGAGAGGGGTCTGCTGGCGCCGCCACCCTGGCCCAGCTTCAGGGCTGGAGAGGCGATGCGGCGCGCTTCATTGCGCTGGGCTACTTTGACCGTGGCTGGCGCCGAGTGGCCCGCGGTGAGTTCGAGGCGGCTCTCGAAGACTTCGAGCGCGGGCTGGAGCTTGATCCGCTGAGGCTGGATGCGGCGCTTGAGCGCGCCCGTCTGCTCGTGCGACTGTCACGGCCTGAACCGGCGGTGGCCGCCTTCAGGGACTGGCTGAGCCGCCGGCCCGTCCCGGACGCCGAATCGGAGTCCGAAATCGCTGCGGTACGTCTCGAGTTCGTAACATTCCTGTCGGCGCAGGGTCGGGCGAGGGAGGCACTCGCTGAACTCGACCTTTTGCCGCCCACGCAGCGGGCGGGCTTGACGTCGCTGCGCCTGCGCGCCCGACTTGCCCAGGTGATCGGCGAGCGCGAGGTGCTTCTTGAAGCTTGGCTCAAGTGGGCCGCGCATCCCGAGGCGTCCCCTGGCGAACGCGTTGTCCTCCTCGATCAGTCCGCTGACCTCGCCCTGGCGCTCGGGCGACCGGAGCAGGCGCTTGGCCTGCTCGAGGTTCTCGCCAGCCGGCCGGAGGCGCCGCCTCTTGCGAGGCGACGGGCACTCCTGCTCGAGCGTCTGGGCGAGCGGCGCGCTGCGCTCGGCGCCTGGCAGTTGGTGCTGTCCGAAGAGCAAGACGCCATTGCGCGCCTGGCGGTGGTCGATGTGATGCTCGGCCATGCTCGGGCGCTCTCTGACCACAGGCTCGAGCGCACGCTGCTTCTGCAGGCGCTCGCCTTGTCCGGCCAAGCAACTGATCGTCTCCGCGATCTCACGCTTTTCGAGACGCGCAGGGGCCAGCTGGCCGAGGCTGCGCGGCGGGCGCTCGTGCTGGCTGCCCAAAGCCGGTTCGCCGCCGATCGAGCGCTTGCCTTCGAGCGTATTGCCGCACTTGAGGGGTCTGGCGGACGACGTTCAGCGCCCTCGTCAGCCGTCCCGCTTCTCACCGAGCTCGATCGGCTTGCCGCACGCGATGGCGATTCTGACTTGCGTCAGCTGATTGCCGGCCATCATGGGCAACAGGGCCGTGATGCGGAGGCGCTGGCGATTCTCGAATCGGTTGCGCGAGACCGTCCCGAATCGGCTCGTCGACCGATTCTGCTGCAAATGGCCGACCTTCATGGGCGGCAGGCCGATTTACGGGGGCGTGCGCGGGCCTTGCTCGAGGCCGATCGGCTGCCCGGTCCCCCCCTGCTGTCATGGTCCGAGCGCGTCGACGCGTTCACGCAATTGGGTCGCCGCGAGTCCGCCCGGGCGGCACTCGAAGCCGAGCGAGCTGCAGCACCCGACGACCCGGTGGTGCTCAGGCGCCTGATTGACCTGCATCGCGAAGCCGACGACCGCGTGGCCCTCCTCGCGGGGTATCAGGCGCTCGCCCGATCCGAGCGCGTGCCTGTGGCCGAGCGCGCGGTGGCTCATCGGGAAGCAGCCGAACTGGCCCGCACCGTGCCCGATGGCATCGAGGTGGCCCTGGAGCACTACCGGCAGGCGATCGATCTGGCGCCCGATCACCTCCCCACCCGGCTTGCGCTTGCCGAGGCGCTCGTCGCCCTGGGCCGCGATGTGCCGGCGGCGCGGGCGTTCGAGGCGCTCTTTCGCGCCAGCCGCGAGCCCGAGCATGCGCTTGCGGCGATTCGCCTGTTCCTGGCTGCGGGCGAGCCGGACGCCGCGCGCGCGCTGATTGATTCGCTCGATTCACACCCCCATTCCTGGCATCCCGAGTCGCGCTTCCGCTTCTGGACCCTGAGGGGACAGGTCGACCTCGAAGCGGGTCGGGTCGAATCCGCGATCACCGCCTGGGAGCGCGCGCTCACCTTCTCGCCGGATGCCGGACTGTCGCTTCGGCTCCGGGGGCTGCGTGCGCGAGATGCGCGCGAACAGGCTGAGCGAGCGAGAGTCGAGGGCCGGCGCTCCGAGTCAGTCAGCGCCTGGCGGCTGGCTGAATCGCTCGAGCCTGAGGCGTCTTCCGCCCAGCGCCTCGCCTACGCGCTGCTCGAGGCGAACCAGCCCGCTCAGGCTGCGCAGGCCTTCAACCGAGCGCTCAACCGGATCGATATACCCTCGGCGGGACTGCTCGCTGACCTGGGTTACGCACATCTTCGCGCCGGTGAGCGAATCGAGGCGCGCGCTGCTTTTGTCCGGGCAATCGACACCATTGCCACAGGGGGCGAGCCGGCCGGCCAGACCGCGGCCGAAACCATGCGTCGCGAGGTCCGTGAGCTTGACCAGACCGTGCGCGGCGCGCTCTGGCAGGGGTGGCGCAGGCGCGGCGGTCGCGGCCTGCCGTCCGGTTCATCGGGTTTGGACGGGGCGGCCGGCGGAGCGGGTGCGCCTGCCTCGGGCGGCGGCATTGAGATCGCCCGCCGTGAGCCGCTCGCCCACGCGCCCGGACGCAGTCCATTCGAGTGGTTCGCACGGGGCCTCTGGTCGCTTGAGCCCGATACCGTGCGCTTGAACACCGCGGCGACTCAGTTGGGCCTGGGTCTGCGCTATAGGCCGGCTGTAAGCCCTGACGGCTGGGTCTCTGCAGAGCGCTTGTTTGCGGTCGGCGGGGAGGGGGAAGATGAGTGGCTTTTTCGGGCAGCCTGGGGGCGAAGCTGGGGCGCAGTCATCGTTCCCGCACCGGGTTGGGTCGGCCACCTCTGGGCTGACATTGCCTATCTTTCGGCATCGCGTACCAGGGCGCTGTATGGCGAGTGGCGACAGGGCTATGGCTGGACCCTGGGCCATGCAATCAGGCTCGTGCCGCATGCGGTGTTCCAGGGCCGTGGCCTCGATCCGGATCGCTACCGCGAGGCCTGGCTCGAGGCCGGTCTGGGCCTTGCGATCGAGGGGGCCGCCGGAGGGGGGCGCCATGTCGCACCCTCGGTACACTGGAGCACCCAGCTTCGCTACAAGTTCGGGCTGGGCGGCGCGGGGCGCAACGGCTGGGAGCTGGGTGTGTCGGTGTTCTGGTGAGCGCAGGCGCTCAGTGCGTCTCATCGCAGGGCAGCGTCAGCCAGAAGCGCAAGGCCGGGCCCGAAAGCGTCTCGACTCCAGCCGCTCCGCCGTGCAGTTGCGCGATCGATCGCACGAGGTGAAGTCCCAGACCGATGCCCGGTACATCAGGGTGCGTGTGTCCGCGGTGATACTTTTCGAAGAGG
>JBIKTA010000123.1:0-6924 GCA_044348315.1 Burkholderiaceae bacterium
AATCGTGTCGGCGTGGATCGTGAGGCCTTCAACCCCAACAAAGTCGACGCTGCCAGCGGTTGCGTAGAGGCTGGTCCAACTGCGCGGCTGGTAGTTCGCAGGCTCGAATCCGGTCAGCGTCTCCGAGAGGATCGCCAGACCAAAATCGACGTTGCCCTCAGCATTGAGGTCCGCAGGGTCGCCGCCCAGCAGCAGACCAATCCGGTCGGGGCTCGTGCCGTTGATCCCGGCAAAGGCCTTGGCATTCGAAGCACCGATGGTCAGGCGCTCGACCGTGACGGTGCTCGAGCTCTCCTTTTCGGTGGTCTTGGGATCATCGCCCGCGATCACCACCTCATCGGTGTAACGATCGATCGCGAAATCACCCGCCACCTGGAAGAAACCGAAAGCGTCGATGTCGAGCTTGCCGGTGACCCGCATCAACTCGCCGAGCGAGCCGTCGAGGTCGAGCACCAGCGAGGTGCTCGGACCGGTCTGTACATCCAGATCGGTGACACGCTCGTCCCCGTCGGTGGAATCAGCCGTCAGCGCATAGTCGACCACGACCGTACGGATCGGTTGCGCCGGCGTGACAGTAGTCTTGCCCGCGCGAGCGACCTCGATACCAGCCGAGATTGCCCTCGGCTCGATCGCGACCTGGAGATCGGCAACATCCTGGCCGATAAAGCTGCCGCCATAGCTCAGTTCGAAGGTCTTGCCCGCCCAGAAACTCAGTTCGGCCGTCGCAACAAACCCTGTCTCGCCCGCAGCGCGCACGCTCTGCTGCAACTGCGCCAGCGCAGCATCGATTCGGGTCTGAACCTCATCGGCGCTCATCGTGGTCGTGATGAGGCCGGTCTGCGCAGTTTCCCCGCCGTGGCTGAAGGAGAGCTTGAAATCGATCTCGGTCGATATCGAAGTCAGGCTGACCCGCTGGACCTCGCCAGTACGAGCCTCGCCCTGGGAGAGACTGTAGGGGCTGGCAATACCGAGGGCCAGATCGCTGAAGTCACTGATGACGTTCGGCACATCGGTTGCGGCGAGATCACCCGTGAAGGTGAGCGTGTAGGCCAGTTGACGGCCTGCGGTTTCGGTCGGATCGACCGAAACCAGCACATTACCCGCACCAAAGACTTTCTCGGCCGACAGCGCGGCCTGAAGGTTGGCCCTGAGCGCATTGGCATCGCTGCTGTAGGCAATCGGATCGGAAATCCGCTCGGCCCCGGTCCCGTCAACGAAGGAAATGGTGAAGCTGCCCGCAGGGAGCGCCGGATCCACCGAGACCCCGCCCGCTCGCAAACTCGCAACATCCAGGTTGGCGAGAGCGCCGCCGAACACGATCTCATAGACGTCCGCCGACGAACCGGAAACGCCTGCCTCCGCAGACCGGGTCACCGACACCGAACCGAGCGAGGAAAGGGTTTGAGCGCCCGCCCCTGATCCCGAAACGGCACCGCTCAGAGCGGTCTGAACCTGAGTCGCTGTCGCACCGAACGCTATCGGGGCCGAAACGTAGGTCTTGCCGCTATGGGTCAGGCTGAGCGTGAAGCTGCCGTCGGTCGCTGCATCGCGCTCGACCCGAACCCGCTGGACCTCCGAGACGCCTGCCTCGCCGTCCTGTACCAGCACATACTGGAGCGGCGTGTTGAACGCGATCATCCCGTCCGCAATGTTGGTCCGGTCAATCGATCCGACATAGCTGATGCGGTAGCGGTCGCCGGCGCTCGATTGACCGAGCGACTCCACCAGGATGTCCGAGCGCTCGAGCTCGCCCGAATACTCGGGCTTTGACTTCAGCAGATCGAAGAATGCCTGCTGAAGGTTGGCTGCGTTCTGACTCGCATTGCCGACGACGAATGCACCGGTACCGACCGCCGCGGCGCCCTGCCCCTCGACCTCGAGTTTCATCAGATTGGGACGCTGGCCGGCGAGGCTGCCTCCGAAGCTGACCGTGAAGGTATTCGGGTCAGTCACTTCGACCGTCGTGACCAGGCCCGCGATGCGGCCAAAGCCCTGGTCGAGTGCCGCCTTGATCGTCGCCGCGTCCGCGCCGGCTCCGATCACGCCGGAGCGATAGGTCTGCCCCTGCCAGGTGAGCGAAAGCCGCGCGCCGTGGTCGATCGCATCGTCACCCAGCGCGATCCACTGGAGTTGCTCGACGGCTGAAACACCTTGAGTGACGGTTCTGAACTCGCCGCTCGCATTGCTGAGCGTGGTGGCCTGGAACACAAGGCCGGCCACATTGGTCCGGGCAAGACTACCCGTAAACCGGATGTCGAGACCGATCTGGGTCGCGCTCGAGACCTGCGCGTTGTAAGTGACCTGAACGTTCCCGGATCCGACATTGGACAGGCGAGCAAGCTCACTCTGCACCTGGCGGGCGAGCGCGGAACCGTCGGTGTTGTAACTGATCGAGCGGGTGGTCTGACCACCCAGCGTCAGCGTGAAACTGCCTGAGGGCGCCGACGAAGTCGTGCTCGCGTTGACCGTCATCTGCGCGAGATCGATCCCGCTAAGCGAGCCTCCAAACGTGACAACATAAGTACCGGTAGCGCTGCTGGTGACTTCGACCTGCCCGCCCACCGAGGTCAACGCGGCGTTCAAGGCATAGCGAACAGTCGCGGCATTGGCACCCAATTTGATGCCTGTCGTGGTGTAGCTCTTGCCAGCGTGCGCCAAGGTCAGCGTGAAACTGCCGGCGGCTCCATTGGCATCAACCTGCACCTTCTGGACTTCGCTCTGCCCGGCCCGACCCTGCTGGGTATTGACGTTGCTGAACGTGTCCTTCTCCGAGCGCATGCCGATCGCTTCGACATTCACGCCGCTGAGAGAGCCGACGAATTCGATCAGGTAGCGGTTGCCGGTACCCGTGTAGCTGTTGTCCCGTACCACCTGGATGTCGCTGGCCGAGACCGTCTTCCCCTCATAGCCATCGAGCAGCTTCGAATACGCGGACTTGAGATCGGTGATCGTCCTTGCCGCGTCCTCGGCGTAGTTGAAGTGGTAGGTGACCGGCAGGACACCGTCGTTCACGAAATACAGGCGAAATCCCTGCGACCCGAACCGGTTGGTGAAGGTGACCGCATAGCGCTCATTACGCGGGGCACCGCCCCCATCCTGGACAGTGGTTACTTCGCTGGACGGAGTCACGGCCCTGGCTTGAGTGTCACCAAAAAGCACCAGACGCTGGACCTCGTCGACCCCGGCGACCGGCGCGACTTCCTCGCGCACCACACCGCTGTCCATGAAGAAGACGTCGTACGTACCGGCCTGACCCGGATTGGTGAAGGTGATCGTCGAGATCTCGGTCTTTCCGGCATAGCCCTGAGTGCGGGTGTCGACCGTGACCGTGACCGGATCGGGCTCGCCACGGAGCGCCTGGACAACGATCTGCTTGACCTCGTTCACGCCGGCATTTGCATGGGTCACCGTTGTAACCGAGGACGAGGCAACCGCCGGCTGGGCACTGACCGAAATGTCATCGATCAGGACACCCTCAAGCACCCCTACGAATTCGACCGTGAAGCCTTCGTAACGATCTCCGGAGACCAGAACGCTGCCTGCACCGATGCCGTCGAGCGACTCGAATGCGGCGAGGATCTTTTCGGTCAGGGACGTATTCGTCTCGTTCGGCGCGATCGTGACCTGCGCGCTGTCCGCAGCATGAGTCTGATCGGCAGTACCCGCAGCACGCGCGATCGTCAGCGTACCGATCAGTTCGACCGGCACGGTCAGCGTAAGTTCGGTATTGACCTTTTCGGTCGTCTCGGGCTCAAAGGGCATGGTGATGCCCTTGTTCAACAGCACCTCGAGATCGGTTGCCTTGACGGTCAGACCGTCGACCCCGACAAACTCGGCCAGCGCTGCTGTCGCCTTCAGGCTCGTGAAACTGCGGGCGGCATCCTCGGTGTCGGCGATCAGCGCCAGACCGAAGGACGCGCTACCGAGCGACACACCTAGCGCGCCGTCGACCAACTCGCCTTCCGCATCGTAGCCGCCATTGATCCCGGCAAAGGCGTCGATCTCGTGACCGCCGATCGTGAGCACCTGAGCGTCCTCGATGGTCGAACCATCGGAAAGCGTCACGTCACGATAGACCTGAGTGAGCGCGAACCCTCCCCGAACCGCGACAAACCCGAAGAGGTCCACCGTCAGGTTTCCACTCGCGCGCAGGGATTCACCGTCTGACCCGTCAAGGGTCAGATCCATGGACGAATCCGGACCCGTCGGGACCTGAAGCGGCGAGTTCGCCAGCTTCATGGCCTGGCTGTCGACGACCCGGTCGCCGAGCTTTTCGGCCTGATTGATCTCGAGAGACAGGGTGTCACCCGTCATCGTCAGACCATCGATCCCCACGAACTCGAGCGAACCGGCAGTTGCCTGCAGACTGGTCCACTTGCGCGTCGGCTCTGCCCGAGAGCTCATCAGCGCGAGGCCGAAGTCAAGGTCGTCGAGCACGAGACCGATGCGAGCGGCCTCGTCCTGACCGTTGATACCGACAAAGGCATCAACGTCCAGACCGCCGACGGTCAGCGCATCGACCACAACCGTTTCAGCGGTGGCAGTCGGCGTCGCCTTCGCAAGCGTCACTTCCGCCGTCGACTGCTGGAACGCAAAACTGCCCTGTACCTGCGCAAAACCGAACAGGTCGAGCGTCAGATCCCCCGCCGCACGGGTGACCTCGCCCAGAGAACCTGCGGCATCGAGGATGACCGTCTGATTCGGCCCGGCGAGCACCTCGAGTTGCTGGGCGCTGTAGTCGATCACCGTGTCGGACGCACCGTTGATGCCAGGAACGCCACGATTGATCTCGACCTGCAAGCGGGTGGCCTGGGCCTCGAGGCCCTCGATACCGACCAGGGAAACGCCTGCCGCGTTGGCCTTCAGCGTGGTGAATTCTCTTGGCGTTGCGCCTTGGGTCTCCGGCAGTTCGCTGATCAGCGCCAAGCCGAAGTCGACACCGGTCAGGCTCAAGCCCATCGCGTCGCTCGAGCCGCCGTTGACACCGGCGAATGCGTCGACCCCAGTGCCACCGATCGTAAGAATCCGTGCGTCGATCCGGGTGGGCGCTTTCGCCGTCTTGCCGGTATCCCCCTCTTCGACGACCACACCGTCATTGAGCCAGAATGACTCGGTCCGCCGCTCGATCGCGAACGCGCCGCTCGCCTGGAAGAAACCAAAGGCGTCGAGTCGAAGGTTGCCCGAGGCGCGCAGTAGATCGCCTTGAGCGCCATCCATCGTCAGGGTCAATTCAGAATCGAGCCCTGTCCGAACCTTGAGATCCGTATTTCGGGGTCCGGACCGGTTGTCGCGGTCGGTCAGCGCGTAGTCGACAACCTTGTCATCGATCTTGCCGGCGCGATTGATTTCAAGCGAAAGCGTGTCGGCGGCGATCGTCAGACCGTCGACACCCACAAACGCAGCACTGCCCGCAGTCGCCTGCAGACTGGTCCATGAACGCGTTTCATCGCTCGTGTGACTCAAGAGGGCGAGACCGAAAGTCGCATCACGCAACTCAAGACCGATCGCGCTGTCCTTCCCTCCGTCGATTCCGGCGAAAGCATTGAGTTTGCTGCCGCCAATCCGCAGCGCCTGAGCCTGGACCTCGGCACCGCCATCGAGCATCAGTGTGACCGGGGCGTTCGACTTCTCGACTGCGAACTCGCCCTCGACCTGGACAAAGCCGAAGATGTCGAGCGCGAGACGTCCACGCGCCTCGGTCAGGACGCCGCGACTACCGTCGAGCGTCATCGTGAGGTCAGTGCCGGGCCCGGTGAGGATCGACAGGTCGGTGTAGCGACTGCCCTCGGGATCGGTCGTATCGGCCGTCAGAGCGTAGTCGACAACGCTACCGTCAAAGGCAGACCGGTTGATTCCGACCGTCAGGGTTTCGACTCGCGCCGTCAATCCCTCCACGCCGACAAAGGCGGCCGACCCGACCTCGGCCTGGAGACTGGTCCAGTTCCGGGCGACAAACGTTGGGTTGTCCTTGCGGGCCTCTTCCAGAGCCTGGGGAGTGAGTCGCTCGGTCAGAAGCGCGAGGCCGAGGTTCACGCCCGACAGGCTCAGACCCGTGGCATTGGCCAAGCCGCCGTTGACCCCGGCGAACGCGGACAAATTGCTGCCACCGATCAGCAACATGTCGACGTCGACCTCGCCCGACTCGTCCTCGGTCGGTGTGAGCTTGTTGTCGGCAATGCCGACCGTACCCCGCTTTTTCTCGATCCCGAAACTGCCTGCGACCTGCAGGAAACCGAATGCGTCGATCGAGAGGTTGCCTGTCGCACGGAGAAGGGGACCCTCCGTGCCATCCATGCCCAGTGTGAGCACTGAGGGATTCAGGCGGGTTCCGGTGTCGATCGCGAGCGCCTGAGCCTTGTAGTCGACCAGAGTCTGATCGGATGCGGCCGGCCTGTTGATCTGCACGTCGAGCGTGTCAACCGCAACGGTCAGCCCGGCAACACCCACGAATGCGGCCGATTCGACTGTCGCCTGCAGACTGGTCCAACTGCGGGGCTGATAACCCTGGGGCGCGTTCTCAGCGGGCTTTTCGGTGAGGAGCGCGAGGCCGAAATCAGTCCCGGTCAGACTCAGACCCAGCGCACCAGCCTCCAATTCGCCTTGCTCGTCGTATCCACCGCCGATCCCGGCGAAGGCCTTCAAATTGCTACCGCCGATCGTCAACGCCTCGACCGTGACAACGCTGGCAGGTCTGACCAGGTCACCCTGATCGTTGAACTCTGCATCGTTCAATACGACGGAGTCGGTCTTGCGTGTCAAGGTCAGGGCGCCCTGCGTCGCAAAGAACCCGAAGGCGTCGATATTGATCAAGCCGGAGGCCCTAACTAAATCTCCTTCTGACGCATCCAACGTCAGCGGCAGCGTCGTCGTCGGTCCCGTCTTCACCTCGCGCACGGTCTTGCCCGTGCCGTAGTCCACCAGCGT
>JBIKTA010000124.1:0-6899 GCA_044348315.1 Burkholderiaceae bacterium
ACAAGCGCTTCGACACGCGATTTTTCGTGGCGCACGCACCCGCCGACCAGGTGGCGCGACACGACAACCACGAAACCACGGACGGCGTCTGGGTGCGGCCCCGCGTGGCGCTGCAGCGCTACTGGGACCGCGAGATCGAATTGGCACCGCCCCAGATCATGACGCTTGCCCACTTCGCTGGGCTGGCCAGCGTCGAGGCGATCATGGACGAGGCGCGCCGACGCCCGCCCCCTCATGTCGAACCCGAACCCGTCCGGATCGAGGGCGGGCGCATCGTCGCCTACCCGGGCGATCCCTTGCATCCGGTGCAGCAGGTTGCGCTACCGGGTCCCACCCGACTGGTATGGCGGGAGGGTCGCTTCGAGGCTGAAACAGGCGGCTTCGAGGGTTACTTCCGCCGCTAGGCAGGCGAACCTTACCTCGTGAGCGAGCAGTGACCGCCACTCGCAGCCTGTCCTGATCCTGCTGCAATCAGCGGAGGCTCGTTGCGCAGGTCAACGGGGTCCGAACGCACCCAGTCCCAAGCGAAAAAGGCGGTCAGTACGCTCCAAAAGACCAGTGCGCGCAGGCGCTGATCACGCGTGGCGGTGGGGTCTGACATCGTCGTCGACTCCTTCAGAAACGAAAGCGTTCACGCAGGCGAATGCCAATCAGCGTGCCCCCAAAGGCCATCGGGAGCCAGATCCAGCCGTGCAGGCTGCCGGTTGAAATTCCGCTGAGCATTGCGCCGACGTTGCAGCCAAAGGCGAGCCGCGAACTGTAGCCCATCAGAAAACCCGCCGCCAGACCGATCACCCATTGGCGAGGCGTAAGCGCCTTGCCCGCATCAGGCGAGCGCGCGGCAATCCAAAGCGCGCCGGCGAGGATGCCGATATTGGTGATCGAGGTGATGTCCATCAGCAGTGTCTGGGCGAGGCGACTCGCATGACCCGCCTGCGACCAGAAGGCATTCAAGGCGGGGTCCCAGGCGCCGCTCGCCTGCGCCAGCTTGGCAAACCACAGGCCAAATCCGTAGACGACGCCCCAGGGTTGCCCCGCGATCAGCAGATTGAGCGTGGCCAGCACGGCGAGCGCGATTGCACCAATCAACCAACGGCGATCGAGCCAGCGCCGCTGAGGTCCCACCCAGATACGCACACCCACCGCGAGCAGCGCCAGCAGCAGGAGCGTTGCGACCAGCGCGCCGCTCACCCCGATTTGATCCACCATTGCGACCGGCTCGACGTGCCCGAGCGCGAGCCAACGATCAAGGTGAACCGAACCCAGAAAACTGCCCAATGCAAACAAAGGAAGAATGCCAAGGTTGAGCGGCACGCCCAGACCGGCCTTGTACAGCGTGCCCGAACCGCAGCCGTCTGCAAGCTGCATGGTGAGGCCGAAGACAAACGCTCCGACCACCAGGCTCACACCGGGCGGCCCGAGCGCAGCCTGAAGCTCGGGGAAGGTGCCGATCAGCGGGATCGCGCAGACCGCGGCGAGCGCGAGCAGCACGAGTTGCCCGGTCACGCCGCGAGGGTCGCGCTCGCGGACCAGTTGCCGCCACCCGGTCGTGAATCCAAACCGGGCGCCGGCGAGCGCCGCGCCCATGCCAATACCGACCAGAAACAAGACCGCCTGGCGGATCGACACCTGCAGGGCGAGAAAGATGAAAAACGCCGCCATCAGGGCGGCCAGCGGAAGGCGAGTCATATCAGTTGAAGGTCTTTGCTGCCCAGATCCGCATATCGACGAGCAACTGTCCCACCCGACCCGGGCCCTCGACGGGAAGCGCCTGGGGCGAACTCGTCCAATCGACCATCGACCCGGCGTAGAGCTTGACGTTTGGCTGGCCAAGCACTTCTGACAGGGCGAACCAGTTGGTGGCCGCCCAGTGCCCGGTATTGCAGAAGGACAAGGTGTCACGGCCCGGCTCGAGCCTGAGCGCCCCCGCAATCGATTGGGCATCGTCCTTGGAGATGAAGCTCGCCGTACCCGGCTTGAACCAGCGGTCATGCGAGAGGTTGGCGGCACCCGGCAAGGTGCCGGCCACCTTGGCGCCCGCATGCCGGGTCTCACCGCGGAAGAATGAAGCGGGCCGGGCATCGACCAACACCGCCTTTTGGGCCTCGATCGCTTGCGCCACCTCATCGCGGGTCGCGATCTGGCTTCGATCGACTGTGGGCTTGAAATCGCTGCGGGCCACCTCCGAGGCACCCTGCCGGATTTCCTGACCCGCAGCGACCCATGCCCGGTAACCCCCGTTCAGGATGGAAAGGTCCTTGATCCCGAGCACCTTGAGCGTCCAGTAGACCCGCGCGGCAGCGCCGAAGTCGGTCGCGTCCGTGCCATTGGATACGATCACCGCGTGACTGTCCGCCTGAAGCCCGAGGCGTTGGACGAGCGTTGTCAGTTTGGGCAGATCGGGCAGTTCACCCGGGTTGGAGGCGGGGCCACGCCACTGCGCATAGGGTGCGCTGACCGAGCCGGGCACATGGCCGCTCGGGAAAAACTTCGGCTCGCGGATATCGATCACCCGGGTACGCGGGTCCGACAGACGACCCTCGAGCTGATCCGGTGTCAGGAGAGGCTGGGCCGCGTGAACGGTGAATGCGGCGACGGCGCTCACCAGCGCCGACAGAATGCTGCGAATGTTCATGATGGATGAGGTCAGGGGGGAGTTGTGATCAGGGCGCGGATCTTGAGGGCAGCGCTTGATAATTGGAAATACTGTTTTTCTATTTCTTTATGCCGATTGGGTATTTAGAACCTGTCAGGCATCGGGCCTGCCGTATCCTGGGCTGAGGGACTGCCCCCGCGGCGGCAACGCGTGGCCGCCTGGATCAAGACCGAGATCAGCCAAATCTCAAAGTTAGGACACGGGTACTGCGGTCACCTCAGCCGAAAGCGGAACATGGCGCTCAGCCAGGCAGATCACGGCGCCGGGGCCGACCGGGCGCATCAAGCCTTCTGGGCCGCCGCTCAGCCTTTCAAGCCGCGGAGCACCTGCTCAATCGTCGAGAACAGGCGATCGATCTGCGCGGGCTCGATGATCAAGGGGGGCGACAGGGCGATGATGTCGCCGGTCACGCGAATCAGCAGGCCCGCTTCGAACGCGGCCCGCATCGCATCAAAGGCACGCGCACCCGGCGCTCCCGCGCGCGGCTCAAGCTCGATCGCGCCGATCAGGCCGATGTTGCGCAGATCGATCACGTAGGGCAGACCGCGCAGCGCATGGACGGCATCGGCCCAGGCCGAGGCAAGACCCGTATCGGCGACGCGGGTGAGCAGCCCCTCCTGCTGATAGAGGTCCAAGGTCGCAAGCCCGGCGGCGCATGCCAAAGGATGACCGGAGTAGGTGTAACCATGAAACAGCTCGATGATGTGTTCCGGCCCGTGCATGAAGGCATCGTGGATCGCATCGCGCGCGAACACCGCACCCAGGGGTACGGTCGCATTGGTAATGCCCTTGGCGGTCGTGATCAGATCAGGCAGCACCCCGAAATACTGGCTGGCAAAGGGAGCACCCAGACGCCCGAAACCGGTGATCACCTCATCGAAAATCAGCAGGATGCCGTGGCGCGTGCAGAGCTCACGCAGGCGCTGCAGATAACCCACCGGGGGCACCAGCACACCCGTCGAGCAGGCAACCGGTTCGACGATCACGGCGGCAATCGTATCGGCACCATGCAGCGCGACCACGCGCTCGAGTTCGTCGGCGAGGTGAGCGCCCCAGGCCGGCTGACCCCGCGACCAGGCGTTATGCTTCAGATCGTGCGTATGCGGCAGATGATCGACGGCCGGGAGCAGGTTGCCCGAGAACGCGCGGCGATTGGTGACGATGCCCCCCACCGAAATCCCACCGAACCCCACGCCGTGATAGCCCCGCTCGCGACCGATCAGCCGGGCGCGCTGGGGCTCGCCTCGGGCGCGGTGATAGGCAAGCGCGATCTTGAGTGCGGTATCGACCGCCTCGGAGCCGGAGTTCGTGAAGAAGACCTTGCCAAAACCCTCTGGCGCAATCTCGATCAGACGCCGGGCAAACTCGAATCCGATCGGGTGCCCGAACTGGAAGGACGGCGCAAAATCGAGCGTCGCGGCCTGTCTGGCGATCGCATCGACGATCTCCTGGCGGCCGTGCCCGGCATTGACGCACCAGAGCCCAGCCGTCCCATCGAGGATCTCGCGTCCCGTATCGGTCCGGTAGAACATCCCGCTCGCACTCGCCAGCATCCGCGGGGCGGATTTGAATTGGCGGTTGGCAGTAAAAGGCATCCACCAGGCCGCGAGTTCGTCGGCCATTGGCGCGGCAATGGAGTGCTTGTCTGGAGCATTCATCGGAAACCTCGCACAAAAGCAGGGCGTCAACTGGACAAACATGGGTCCATGCAATGGTAGTGCGTTTCAGCGACAATGCCGAGTCCCCACGAGACTCGAGTTTTGCCATCATGCGCCTCCAATCGACGATCGACACCCTGCGCACGCTGGTGGCCTTCGACACCACCAGCATTCACAGCAATCTGCAATTGATCGAATGGGTCGCCAACCGGCTCGACCGGCCTGGCATCACCGTGCAGGTGCAGCACGGCGAAGAAGCCGGCAAGGCCAACCTATTTGCCACGATCGGACCGGCCGACGTGCCGGGCCTCATGCTTTCGGGGCATTCCGATGTCGTGCCCGTTTCCGGTCAGGTCTGGCAGACTGACCCGTTCGCGCTCACCGAACGGGCCGGCATCCTCCACGCGCGGGGCTCGGCCGACATGAAGGGCTTCATCGCCTGCATGGTCGAGCAGGCGCCCGATTGGCTCGCAGCGCGCCTGCAGCGCCCGATCCACATTGCGCTCTCATACGACGAGGAGACGAGCATGCGCGGCATGCGGCAACTGGCGCAGCAACTTGCCCTCGCGCCTGTAAAGCCCATCGGCTGCGTGATCGGCGAGCCGACCTCGATGCGGATGGTGGTCGCCAACAAGGGGGCGGCCGGCTTTCGGGTCAAGGTGCGAGGCCATTCGGTGCACTCGTCACTGCGCGACAGCGGCGTCTCGGCCGTGGAGACCGCCGCGGAGATCGTCGTCTATTGCCGCAGCCTTCAGGACCGTCTGCGTGACAAAGCCCGTCACGACGGCTTCGAGTTCCCGCACACCAGCATCCATGTCGGCCGCATCCAGGGCGGAACGGCTCACAACATCACCGCGCGCGAGTGCGAGTTCCTGCTGGAGATCCGCGCGCTGCCGGGCGTTACCGCCGCGGACCTGCTGGCCGATATTCGAAACTGGTGCGAACGCGAACTGCTGCCGGCGATGAAGGCTGTCTCCTCAGACTGCGGGATCGTATTCGAGGAAATTTTCGATACGCCCGCGCTCGACGAGCGCGGCAACACCTACCTGGCCGAGGCCTTGCGGCCCTTCTGCGCCCATGCACCGGTCGGCCGGGTCAGTTTCGGGACCGAGGCGGGCATTCTGCAGGGGATCGGCATCCCCACCGTCGTCTGCGGCCCGGGACGCATTGCAGTTGCACACCAGCCCGACGAAGGCCTTGAAATCGAACAACTCGATCAATGCCTGGCTTTTCTCGAAACGATCAAGTCCAGCCTCGTCAAAGATGACCTGAGGCTCGCCGCCTGACCGGAGGCTGAGACACACTTGCCGCCCCTCAAGGCGGCGTCTGGCGACCACGCGCATGATCGAGCGGTGCACCGTCCCGGGGTGAGATGCCCCCTCAAGGACTTGTGCCGCATCGATGTCACAGACCACCGAAACCACCCTCCCCGTCTTCAGAGCCTGCGCGCTCACCCGGGACTACGAGTCCGGTGCGGGCCGCGTCCAAGCCCTGAAAGGGGTCGACCTCGACATCGACGCGGGCGAAATGATCGTGCTTCTCGGACCATCGGGAAGCGGCAAGTCGACCCTGCTCAACCTTTTAGGCGGTCTTGACACGCCGACCGACGGGTCGCTCACCTGGCGAACGCTCGATCTGGCGCATGCCGATTCCCGCACGCTCACCCGCTATCGGCGCGAGCACGTCGGATTCGTTTTCCAGTTCTACAACCTCATCGCGAGCCTCACGGCACGCGAGAACGTTCGCCTGGTCACCGATCTGGTCGCCGAACCGATGGACGAGGTCGAGGCCCTGCGCCGGGTTGGACTGGCAGACCGGACCGAACATTTCCCCGCCCAACTCTCGGGCGGCGAGCAGCAGCGCGTGGCGATCGCCCGGGCGATCGCGAAACGGCCCGACGTGCTGCTCTGCGATGAGCCGACCGGTGCCCTCGACTACCCGACCGGCCGGCAGGTGCTGGAAGTCCTGGAAGCCGTCAACCTCGAACTGGGCACGACGACCATCCTGATCACCCATAACGCGGCCATCGCGGCGATGGCCTCGCGCGTGCTCAGACTCGCTGACGGGCGACTGATCGAAGACCGGATCAACCCGCATCGCCTGACCCCCTCGGAGCTGTCATGGTGAGGGCGCTGCGAATCCGCCTCGTTCGCAGCCTCCTCGCCCTGCGTATGCAGGGGCTCAGCATCGCGATGATCGTCGCGGCAGGCATTGCCGCCTACGTGGCGAGCATGTCCACGCATGAATCGCTGAAGCTCGCGCGCGACCAGCACTACGCCGCGACGCAATTCCCCGATCTTTTCGTCGATCTGACTCGAGCGCCGATCGCCGTGGCGGGTGCGATCGAACAATTGCCGGGCGTTTCGGCGCTTCGCCACGGCCTCGCCTGGCACGCGCGGCTGGATATCCCGGAAATCGAAGATCCGCTCTCGGCGCGGGTCATGTCATTGCCCGACCCGGACTCGATCGCACGCCTCACCTTGCTCGAGGGTCGTTGGCCCGCCCCGGGCAGCCGCGAGGCCTTGCTCGGCGAGGCCTTTGCCGAACGACGGGGCATCCGTCCAGGTCAAGTGATCCGCGTCGTC
>JBIKTA010000125.1:0-6841 GCA_044348315.1 Burkholderiaceae bacterium
TGCCACCGCAGGCGAGGCGCTGCCCGCCTCGACGATCAAGCCACGCGCATTGAGATCACCCAGATAGAACTCGAATTCGTCGGCGCGATAGGCCGGGTTGAGGGGCGCGCTCGCGCAGCCTGCTGCTACAGCCAGGAAAGAGGTGGCCATTGCGGGGCCATTGGGCAGCACGATCGCGACGCGATCGCCGCGACCGATACCGATCGCATTGAGCCGCTCAACAGTCGAATCAATCAGCGCCCGCAAGGCACCGTAGGTCAGCGCCGCTGCGCCCGGTGCAGTGAGTGCCGCAGCGTCCTGGGCGCCGGCATCGAGCAAGCTTCGGATGGTCTTGGTCTCAGTCATCATCAGTCCTGGAAAAACCGCCTCCAATCGAGGCATCGAATCGAGGCATTACATCCCGTCAAAATCAGGGTGCCGGCGAACCCGCCGGTATCGACAGACGCGCGCGCTGCGCGGATAAGGTCTGAGCCAGCAACGAACAACAGGCATAGACCGCATCGCAATGAGGTGTCGGCGTCTCGGTGATGCGGGCCAGCTCAATCACCGAGCCGAGAAGCGCCTCGAGCTCGAGCGGGCGGCCCTGCTCGACGTCCTGCAGCATGGAGGTCTTGTGTTCGCCCACGGCCTCGGCGCCCGCAAGGCGGCGCTCGATCGAGATGCGGAAACGCACGCCAAGCTTCTCGGCAACCTGCTGCGCCTCGCGCATCATGCTGAGCGCAAGTTCACGCGTAAGCGGGTATTGGCAGATTCGCACGAGCGTCGAATGGGTCAGCGCGCTGACGGGGTTGAAGGTGAGATTGCCCCAGAGCTTGAGCCAGATCTCACTGCGCAGATCGGACGAAACGGGCGCCTTGAAACCGGCCCGGGTCAGGGTCTGAGCAATCGCCTCGACGCGGGCAGAGCGGGAATTGTCGGGCTCGCCCAGTGAAAAACGACTGCCCTCGATCACACGAATCACGCCGGGCTCGATCAGCTCGGAGGCCGGATAGACAACTGCGCCGACCAGTCGGCCAGCATCGATGTGTGAGGCGATCAAGCCGCCCGGGTCGACCGACTCGAGGCTGCGACCCGCCCATGGCCCACCGAGCCCGTGAAAATACCACCACGGAATACCGTTCTGGAGTGTGACGATCGTGGTGTCCGGTCCGAGCAGCGCGCCGATATCGGCCGCGACCGCCGCGACCTGATGCGCCTTGAGCGCGAGCAGCACGAGGTCCTGCGGTCCGGCATCGGCCATGCGCTGCACAGCCGTCACGCCGTTCGCATGACGCTCGGTACCATCCTCTTCGATCAGTTTGAGCCCGTGCGCGCGGATCGCATCGAGGTTGGGTCCCCGGGCAATACAGGTCACCGACTCGCCTGCAAGCGCGAGTCGGGCTCCGAGATATCCGCCGATTCCACCGGCGCCAATGACAGCGATTTTCATGGGCGGATGGTAGCATCGCGACCCTTGCCCCTTGTTTGAGTCAACGATTGCCCCTTCCTCGGAGCTCGCCTTGGATCTCGACCTGATCGCATGGATGCTGGCCCTTGGCGCCGGGGTCGGCTTCATCGCAGGCCTGCTTGGCATGGGCGGCGGGATGATCATGGTGCCGTTCATGGCGATGATCCTGGATCGGGTCGGCTTCCCCGCCGATGCTGTCGTGAAGACCGCGATTGCAACATCGCTTGCCACCATCCTCTTCACATCCGCCTCGAGCGTGCGGGCCCAGCACCAGCGTGGCGCGGTGCGCTGGGACCTCGCGCTGCAACTCGCGCCCGGGCTCGTACTGGGCTCGCTGATCGGTGCCCAACTCGCCTCATCGCTGCGTGGGGGAGTGCTTGCGCTCATCTTCGGCGTTTTCATCGCCTACATGGCGAGGCAGATGCTTCAAACCCGCAAACCCGAGCCGGATCGAGTGCTCCCGCATCGAGGTGTGATGTTTGGGTTTGGTTCGCTGGTCGGCGTCATTTCGGCCGTCGTGGGTGCGGGCGGAGCCTTCCTCATGACGCCCTTCATGGCACGGCGCAATGTGGCGATTCATCACGCGATCGGCACGAGTGCGGCGTGCGCCTTTCCGATTGCCATGGCGGGTTCGATCGGCTATGTGTGGGCGGGGTGGTCGGTTCCGATGCCGGACGGCACCTGGGGTTACCTCTACGCGCCGGCGCTCTTTACGATCTCGCTTGCGAGCATGATCACTGCGCCGCTGGGCGTCAAAGTCGCGCATCGCACTTCCAAGGAGCGCCTGAAGAAGCTCTTCGCCTATCTGCTCTTCGTCATGGCCGGCTACATGCTCTGGCGGGCCTGGCAGTACGGACTCTGAGCGGACTCTGAGCGGACTCTGAGCCTCAGCCGCCGTATTGGCTGCGCAGCACGTTCTTCTGGACTTTGCCCATCTGGTTGCGGGGCAACTGGTCGAGGACATGGATGTGCTTGGGCACCTTGAAACCGGCGATCCTGGCCTTGAGCGCAGCGACCATCGCCTGGGGCTCCAATCGGGCGCCGGGCCTGGCGACGACTGCAGCCGTGACCGCCTCGCCGAAATCGGGATGGGGCACACCAAATACGGCCGACTCGAACACACCGTCCATCTCGTCAAGCCAGCCCTCGATCTCCTTCGGATACACGTTGTAGCCGCCGGTGATGATCAGATCCTTGCTGCGGCCAACGATTGACAGGTACCCATTGGCGTCCCAGCGGCCGACATCACCGGTGCGAAACCAGCCGTCCTCGGTAAACTCCTCTCGGGTCTTGTCGGGCATGCGCCAATAGGCGCTGAAGACATTGGGGCCGCGAACCTGTATGCCACCGATTTCGTCCGCGGCGCACGGCTTACCCTCATCGTCACGCACACGGATCTCGACACCCGGCAAGGACAGCCCGACCGTGCCCGCCACCCGGTTGCCGTCATAGGGGTTGGAACTCAGCATGACGGTTTCGCTCATGCCATAGCGTTCCAGTATCCGATGCCCCGTGCGGGCCTCAAACGCCCTGAAGGTGTCCGGCAGCAAGGGCGCTGACCCCGATATGAACAATCGCATCGCCGATGCCAGTTCAATCGAGAGCGCAGGTTCCTCGAGCAACCTGACATACATGGTCGGAACACCCATGAAAACGCTGGCCCGGGGCAAATGGCGGCACACTTCGCCGGCATCGAATCGCGCGAGCCAGATCATCCTGCTTTGGGACAGGAGCGCGCAGTGGCTGGCAACGAAGAGGCCGTGCACATGGAAGATCGGCAGCGCGTGGATCAACACATCGCCGGGACGCCAGCGCCAGTAATGGATCAAGGTCATCGCGTTCGACGACAGATTGCGGTGGGAGAGCATGGCGCCCTTGCTGCGCCCGGTGGTTCCCGAGGTGTAGAGGATCGCGGCGAGGTCGGCCTCATCGCGGTGCACGGTCGGGAACGCATCGGCCATCGAGGCGCTTGCATCCGTGAGGGAGCCCGTTCCGTCCTCGTCCAAGGTAAAACAATGCTGCACGCCGCGCGCGCGCGCGATCGGCTCGAACCACTCAGACTGGCGCGACCCGCACACCACGACCTCGGGCTCGGCGTCGGCGATGAAGTACTCGATCTCGCTCGCCTGATAGCCGTTGTTCAGCGGCAGAAATGCGAAACCTGCACGCAGCGTCGCGAGGTACAGGAACAAGGCCTCCGGCGACTTGTCCACCTGAACCGCCACGCGGGCGCTGGGTTTGAGCGCAAGGCAGGCCAACAGGTGCGCGAATCGCGCGGTAGAACGGTCGAGGTCCTCCCAGCTGTAGATCCGCCCCTCGCCGGTCTCGATGCAGGGCTGGGTTCGATCCTTGGGCATGCGCGATTCGATCAGTGCGTACAGGTTCGAGTTCATCGGGGCATCCTCATCGTGTCGCGCGGGACCGATGCATCAAAAAGAGACCGGCCAGAGCCATCGGTATGCAGAGCAACTGGCCCATCGTCAGACCCGGTATCGGGAACCCAAGAAAGGCATCGGGCTCGCGCGCAAATTCGGCCAGAAATCGCAACACGCCATAACCCAGGAGGAAGAGGCCCGATACTCGCCCCGTTGCATGGGGTCGGGCCGAGACGATCCAGAGCAGGATGAAGAGCAGCAGCCCCTCGCCCGCAAACTGGTAGAGCTGCGAGGGGTGACGCGCCACGCCATCGCCCGCTTGAGGAAACACCATTGCCCAAGGCAGGTTGCTCGCGCGACCCCAGAGTTCGCCGTTGATGAAATTGCCCATCCGGCCTGCGGCAAGTCCCAGCGGCACGAGCGGCGCAACGAAATCCATGACGGGAAGAAAGCGCAGGCCGCGCCGCCGGCATAACCAGGCGATCGCAACTACGACGCCGATCAGCCCACCGTGAAACGACATCCCGCCCTGCCAGATCGCCAGTGCTTCGAGCGGATGCTGCAGGTAGTAGGCGGGCTTGTAGAAGACCACATAGCCCAGACGGCCGCCGAGCACCACGCCCAGCACCCCGTAGAAGAGCAGGTCTTCGAGCGTGCGCGTATCGAGGCTAGAGGCGCGGACATGCGCCGGATCACGCAGGCGCAAGCGCCCCAGCACGAAGAAGGCGAGAAACGCGATCAGGTACATCAAACCGTACCAACGCACGGCGACTGGCCCAAGGCTGAACGCGATGGGGTCGAATTGGGGATGAGTCAGCATGGCTCGAAATATACTTCAGCTCCGGTAAACCCCTTTGATCGTCCAATCAGTGTCTGCGGAGACCACCATGTCCGAAAAACTGCGCTCCTCCAACATCACCGAGGGCGTGGCGCGCGCGCCCAACCGCTCCATGTACTACGCGATGGGCTACATCAAGAGCGACTTCGACAAACCGATGATCGGGATTGCCAACGGCCATTCGACGATCACGCCCTGCAACTCGGGGCTGCAACCGCTCGCCGACGCGGCGGTCGAGGCAGTGCGTGCTGCGGGGGGCAACGCTCAGCTCTTTGGCACGCCGACCATCTCAGACGGCATGTCCATGGGTACGGAGGGCATGAAATACTCGCTGATCTCCCGCGAAGTGATCTGCGATTGCATCGAGACGGCGGTGCAGGGCCAGTGGATGGACGGCGTGCTCGTGATCGGCGGCTGCGACAAGAACATGCCTGGCGGCATGATGGGCATCCTGCGCTGCAACGTCCCTGCCGTCTACGTGTACGGCGGCACGATAAAGCCGGGCCGCTGGAAGGGCAAGGACCTCAACATCGTGTCGGTGTTCGAGGCCGTTGGCGAATTCTCCGCGGGCCGTCTGTCGAAGGAAGACTTTGACGGCATCGAGCAAAACGCAATTCCGGGCACGGGCTCCTGCGGCGGGATGTACACCGCCAATACGATGTCGTCCTCCTTCGAAGCCCTGGGCATGAGCCTGCTCGGTTCATCGACCATGGCCAACCCTGACGATGAGAAGCGCGACTCGGCGGGCGAATCGGCCCGCGTGCTGATACAGGCCGTCAAGAAGGGACTGCGCCCAAGGGACATCGTGACCCGCAAGGCTATCGAAAATGCCGTGACCCTGCTGATGGCCACCGGTGGCTCGACCAACGCCGTACTGCACTATCTGGCGATTGCACACGCGGGCGGTATCGAGTGGTCGATTGATGATTTTGAGCGGATCCGCAAGCACGTGCCGGTGCTCTGCGACTTGAAGCCCTCGGGCAAGTATCTCGCGACCGACCTACACCGCGCCGGTGGCATTCCGCAGGTGCTGAAAATCCTGCTGAAGGCAGGGCTATTGCACGGCGACTGCATGACGATCACCGGCCGCACGATGGCTGAAGAGCTTGCCAACGTGCCCGATTCGCCCCGCGCGGACCAGGATGTGATTCGCCCGATCGATCAGCCGATTTATGCCCAGGGACACCTGGCGATCCTCAAAGGCAACCTGTCGCCTGAAGGCTGCGTGGCAAAAATAACCGGGCTCAAGAACCCCGTCATTACCGGCCCCGCGCGGGTTTTCAATGATGAGCAGTCGGCGCTCGCGGCCATTCTCGAGGGTCGGATCCAGGCCGGAGACGTGATGGTGTTGCGCTATCTCGGCCCGCAGGGTGCGCCGGGCATGCCGGAGATGTTAGCCCCCACGTCCGCGCTGATCGGCGCGGGGCTTGGCGAGTCGGTGGGTCTGATCACGGACGGCCGATTCTCGGGCGGCACCTGGGGCATGGTCGTCGGACACGTGGCGCCCGAGGCAGCGGTGGGCGGCCCGCTCGCGCTGATCGAAGAAGGCGACCGGGTGACGATTGACGCCCATCGCCTGCTTTTGCAGCTCGAGGTCTCCGATCAGGAGATCGAGACCCGGCGCGCGCGCTGGCAGCCGCCCGCGCCCCGCCACACCCGCGGTGTGCTCGCCAAGTTCGCCAAACTCGCGAGCTCGGCGAGCCGCGGCGCCGTGACAGATGATTTTTGATCGGTCGATTGGGGCGCGGAGTGGGCCGTCGTTTGTGCGGTTTCCAGGGGCGGGGCGCCTGGCCCGCTATAATTCCAAGCGGTGATCTCGATCAAGCGCGCCGATTAAATTTTTCATTGGAGAAAGTCATGAAAGCGATTCAAGTCTCGCTGGTTGCCGCGACCCTGTCGCTCGCCTCCGGTGCTGCGATGGCCGACCTCAAGCTCGCCCAGTCCAAGGCCTGCACGGCTTGCCACGCCGTTGACAAGAAGATGGTGGGGCCCTCGTACAAGGACATCGCCGCCAAGTACGCCTCGGATGCGGGTGCCGCTGCCAAGCTTGCGGTGAAGATCCAGAAGGGCGGCGTGGGCGTCTGGGGCCAGATCCCGATGCCGGCCAATCCGGCTGTCAGCGCGGCTGAGGCCGAGACGCTGGCCAAGTGGGTGCTTTCCACCAAGTGATCGACCCACTGT
>JBIKTA010000126.1:0-6808 GCA_044348315.1 Burkholderiaceae bacterium
GACTGGGCTATGGACTCGTGCTTCGCCTGCGACTGCTGTCGGATGAGCACCGACGCGAAGCCCTCGAACAGTGGCTTGACCGATCCGGTGCGCGCTGCTCGCCTGATCTCATCGAACACCTGCTGCGCCACCGCGCCCGCGACCTCCGCAGCCTGTTGACGCTTCTGCGGGGGCTGGACCGATACGGCCTGGAACGACAGCGTGCGCTCACCTTGCCGCTGCTGCGCGAGTTCGAGAACCCAGCCACTGATAAACTTGCAGGATGAACATGACCGATCCCGGCCCAAACGGGCCGCACGCTTCGACCGGCAGGCGCCTGGCGCTGTTCGATCTCGACCACACGCTGCTCCCGATCGATAGCGACTACGAGTGGGCGCGGTTTCTGGGTCGAATCGGTGCGATTGACGAGGCGGCGCACCTCAGCCGAAACGAATATTTCATGCGGCAGTACGAGGCCGGTACGCTGGACATCTTCGAGTTCCTCGCGTTCCAGCTCGCGCCGCTCGCCGAGCATGAGGCTCATACGCTTGCCACCTGGCACGATCAATACATGGAAGAGGTGATTCGACCCGCCATTCGCACGCAGGCGCGTGATCTGGTCAGTCGGCACCTGGACGCGGGCGACCTGTGCGCGCTGGTGACGGCCACCAATGAGTTCGTCACGGCGCCGATTGCCCGCGAGTTTGGCTTGACGCACCTGGTGGCCACGGGCATCGAGTCAATCGACGGCCGCTATACCGGACGCCCGCGCGGCACACCCTCCTTCCGGGAAGGCAAGATCACCTGCACCGAAATCTGGCTTGCGGGGCTGGATCTTCACTGGGCGGCCTTCGAGCAAAGCTGGTTTTACAGCGATTCGGCCAACGACATCCCACTACTGGCCAAAGTCAGCCATCCTGTTGCGACCAATCCCGACGCCCGCCTAGAACGCGTCGCCCTCGAGCGCGGCTGGCCACTGCTGCGTCTTTTCGAATGATCCGAAAACTCATCCAGCGCATGCTCGGGCGCTCGCCCGACGACCCCCGCTCAGCCGTGCGGGAAAAAGCCAGGCAACTCAAGGCGACTGCACACGGCATCGAGCTCGCGCTGGTGTCAGACGGCGCGCTCCGTACCTGTCAGACCTTGCAAAAGGCAGGGTTCCGGGCCTATGTCGTGGGCGGGGCGGTGCGCGACCTGATGCTGGGTCTTCGACCCAAGGATTTCGACGTCGCCACCAACGCCACGCCCGAACAGGTCCGCGAGCTCTTTCGAAGATCGCGGGTCATCGGCCGGCGTTTTCAGATCGTGCACGTGCTGTTCGGCCGCGAGACCATCGAGGTCTCCACCTTCCGGGCGATCCAGGATGCCGCCGAGACCGACGAGCACGGGCGGGTGCTCCGCGACAACGTCTGGGGCTCACAGGCCGAGGACGCGGCACGGCGCGATTTCACGATCAACGCCCTTTATCTCGACCCGGTCGCCGATCTGCTGCTCGACTACCACGATGGCGTCCGCGACATGAAGCGTCGCATGCTGCGGATCATCGGCGAGCCCGAACTGCGCTTCCGCGAGGATCCAGTCCGGATGCTGCGCGTGGCGCGCTTTGTCGCAAAACTCGGTTTCGAGATCGACCCGAAGACACGGGCGCCGATCGGCAAACTCGCACCACTCGTCTCGAATGTCCCGGGCGCGAGGCTCTTCGACGAAATGCTCAAATTGCTCGTCTGCGGTCATGCGATGGCGTGCCTGCACGAATTGCGTCGCGAGGGGCTGCATCACGGATTGCTGCCACTGCTCGATGTGATCCTCGAACAACCCGATGGCGAACGCTTCGTGACGACGGCCCTCGAGCGAACCGACCAACGGGTGCTGGCGGGCAAGCCGATCTCCCCGGGCTTCCTGTTCGCTTCACTCCTCTGGCAGCCGGTCAACGCCCGTTGGCAGAAGGCCCTGGCGCAAGGCAAGCCCTCCATCCCGGCCCTCACCGAAGCGATTGACGATGTGCTGGATCGGCAAGCCGCCCAGCTCGCGATCCAGCGCCGCCACCAGTCCGACATGCGCGACATCTGGATGATGCAGCCCCGCTTCGAGCGGCGCACGGGACGCTCACCGTTTTCGCTACTCGAGCATCTGCGTCTGCGCGCCGGCTACGATTTCCTGCTGCTGCGCTGCGACGCGGGCGAAATCCCGGCCGAGCTCGGGCAGTGGTGGACCGCTTTCATGGAAGCCGACGGCACCGAACGCGCCGAGATGGTGCGCGAGGCCGCGGCATCAGGCTCGCGATCAGGCGGCGGCACCAGCAAGCGACGACGTCGTACCCGCTCGCGCGCCGCCACGGACGCCCGGGAGGCTTCGCCACCCGCCTCGGCGACCTGAGCCTGCGCCGGCCTGAGCATCATCGAGTCGCGGCTTGAGGACCTGCTACATCGGGCTGGGCGCCAATATCGGGCGCCCCCACGAGGCCATCGAAGCCGCCATCGCCGCGATCGATCGCGAACCGGGACTGCGCGTCTGCGCGCGCTCAGGCCTCTACCGCAGCGCACCCGTGGACGCTCACGGGCCCGATTTCCTCAATGCGGTCATCCAGCTCGAATCGTCCCTGACGCCCGCCGATCTCCTCGCCATCCTGCAGCGCATCGAGCGTGAGGCCGGACGCGATCGCCCTTATCCCAATGCGCCGCGCACCCTGGATCTCGACCTGCTGCTGGTGGACGACCTCGAACTCGAAACGCCCAGGCTGACCCTTCCGCATCCACGCATGCATCGCCGAGCCTTCGTGCTGCAACCGCTCCTCGACATCGCACCGGATCTGCATATCCCGGGAAAAGGGGCTGCGCGTAAACTGATCGCTTCATGCAGCGATCAAAGGATAGCGGCAGCTGGAGCGATCGGGCAGACCGATCGATCCAAAAACGCCTTCAATCATCGCCCAAACGACGCCTCGACTCCAGCCGATCGAGCCCCATGAGCACCCTGCCCGTCCCGCTTCAGACCATCCTGCTGCTCACGGCTTCGAATGTCTTCATGACATTCGCCTGGTACGCGCACCTGAAAGACATGGCGGCCCGTCCCTGGTGGATCGCGGCACTGGTCAGCTGGGCGATCGCCTTTTTTGAATACCTGCTGCAGGTGCCGGCCAATCGGATCGGCTACGGCCACTACAGTCTGGCGCAGCTCAAGATCATTCAGGAAGTGATCACGCTTTCGGTGTTCGTCCCCTTTGCCGTGCTCTACATGAACCAGCCCATCAAGCTCGACTACCTCTGGGCGGCACTCTGCATGGTCGGCGCGGTCTACTTCATCTTCAGGTCATCATGAATCTCGACGCAACGGCCTCGCCCTTTGAGCGCTTCCGGCATATCGTGGTCGAGGGGCCGATCGGCGCCGGCAAGACCAGCCTCGCACGCAAGCTCGCCGAGCGATACGGCACCGATCTGGTCCTCGAGCAGCCCGACGACAATCCGTTTCTGGAGCGCTTCTACCGCGACAGCCGGCGCTGGGCGCTGCCCACGCAGTTGTTCTTCCTCTTCCAGCGCGTCGAACAACTCCGTGAACTCGCTCAGCGCGACCTCTTCAGCGCCGCGGTGACGGGCGACTTCCTGCTCGACAAGGATCCACTGTTCGCGCGGCTGACACTCGACGACGACGAATACCGGCTCTATCGGACGATTTACGCCAGCCTGCAGCCCCAGGCCCCCATTCCCGACCTGGTGATCTACCTCCAGGCGCATCCTGACACCTTGCTCGAGCGCATCCGGCGTCGCGGCATTCCGATGGAAGGGCAAATCAGCGACGCCTACCTGAGGGCGCTTGCGGACCAGTACAGCCGCTACTTTCACGACTACGACGCAGCGCCCATCCTGATCGTGAACACCGAGAGCCTCAACCCGGTCGATGACGACGCAGATTTCGCGATCCTCCTTCGCCAGCTGGGCGAACTCAGAGGCCGACGTAATTTTTTCAGCATGGGCCACTGAGCACCCCGACGGCGCGCAGCTGCGCCGGGGCAAGGCGCCCGGTCCGCTGCTCGATGAGCGAGCAACCGTCATCAGATTGTCATCATCGTTTCATAATGTGTGATGGACGCTCACTGAGAACCGATCGGTTCAATCCATCCCCATGCCCGCCCGAATCCTGGTCGTTGAAGACGAAGCCGACATCCGCGAAATGCTGGTCGTGAACCTGCGTCACGCCGGTCTCGACCCGATTGCCGCGGAATCTGCCGAAGAGGCAGTTACGCTACTCGACGGCGTAACGCCCGATCTGATCGTACTGGACTGGATGTTGCCGGGGCGATCGGGCGTCGATCTGGCCAAGGACTTGCGCGCGCATCCCAAGCTGCGCGCCATTCCCGTGATCATGCTGACGGCACGGGCCCAGGAGGGCGACAAGCTTCAGGCCTTCGATGTCGGGGCCGACGATTACGTGACCAAACCCTTTTCGCCGCGCGAACTGGTTGCGAGGGTGCGCGCCATGCTGCGCCGCAGCGCGCCGGAAACGGTCGAACAGCCGATCGAAATCGCAGGTCTTCGGCTCGAGCCTGACACCTTCCGGGTGTTTGCGGCGGGTCAATCGCTGTCGCTCAGCCCCACCGAATTCAGGCTGCTTCATTTTCTGATGAAACACCCCGACAGGGTACTGTCGCGCAGTCGACTGCTCGACAAGGTCTGGGGCGATCATGTCTACATCGAAGAGCGAACGGTTGACGTGCATATCCGCAGGCTGCGCCTTGCGCTCGCGCCAAGTGGGCACGACAGGTTGGTCGAAACGGTCCGGGGAGGAGGCTATCGCTTCCTGCCTGCCTGAGGGAGGCAAACACCGATGATCTGGAGACGATCGCTGGCGTATCTTCTGCTCGTGCTCGGCGCGGCCACTGCGGCTCATGTCTGGCTGTCTCCGCTGATTGCTTTCGGCCTGCTGGCCGCCGGGCTCGTTGCAGTGGTGCTGGTTCAGGCCTGGTTCCTCAACGGCGTGAGCGCCTGGGCGGCCTTGCCCGGGCAGCGAGTCCTGCCCCAGGGCTGGGGCGTCTGGAGCCGGCTGATCGACCGTCTGACGCGACTCGCCCGCGAACAGCAACATCGCCACGCCGAGCTCGACTCCGAGCTCGAGCGGATCCGGGCCGCAGTCGATCGACTCCCGGATGGGTTGATCGTGCTCGACCGTCTGGATCACGTCGTCTGGAGCAACCAGGCGGCAGCACGTCTTCACGACATCTTCACCCGGCGAACGCCGATCCATCATTTCATCCGCCAGCCCGAGTTCATCGAGGCGCTGCATCGCAACGCAAGCGATCTGCAGACGATCAGGCTGCAACTGCCGCAACGCCCGGGACGGGTCTTCGAGCTGCGCCTGCACGTCGCGGGCGACGAGCATCGTCTGCTGATCACCCGCGACATCACCGAACAGGCCAAACTCGACGCGATGCGCAGCGACTTCGTCGCCAACGTATCTCATGAAATTCGCACGCCCGCCACGGTGATCGCGGGATTTGCAGAGACGCTGCTCAATCTCGACCTCGACGAGTCGTCGCGACGCCAGTACCTGGGGTCGATCCTGCGTCAGAGCGAAACGATGGGACGCCTGGTGAGCGACCTGCTGACGCTTTCCGCACTCGAGCGGGCAGCCGATCGGGCCGACGAAGCCGAGATCGATCTCTTCGGCATGCTGCGCGCCCTCGAGGATGAGGCGCGCGCGCTGTCGGGTCAGCGTCACGGCATCGAACTCAGCCTGGACGGGCCCCGGAGGGTGCTGGCAATTCCGGCCGAACTCGAGAGCGCGGTGCGGAACCTGCTCACCAACGCCGTGCGCTACACGCCTGAGGGCGGGACAATCACGATCGGCTGGCAGGTTCGAGATGACGAAGGCTGGATCAGCGTGCGCGACACCGGTATCGGCATTGCGCCCGAACATCTGCCGCGCATCAGCGAACGCTTCTACCGGGTCGACCGCAGCCGCTCGCGCGAAACCGGTGGAACCGGCCTGGGTCTGGCGATCGTCAAACGAATCCTGTTACGCCACCAGGCGAACCTGAAGATCGAAAGCGAGGCCGGTCGGGGCAGCACCTTCACCATCCGACTGCCGGCAGGGCGTCTGCTATCGGAAACCGAGAGTGTCGCGCAACCCCCCACCCTCAGGTCAGCGCCGCATAGCGATCCAGATGGTAGTCCGCGTCGCCAAACTGCTGACCCAGCATGGTCAGCCGCTTGAAGGTGTGCGCCACCTTCATTTCCTGGGTCATGCCCATGCCACCGTGGAGCTGGATCGCCTCCTGACCTACGTGGCGTACGGCGTCACAGATGTTGAGCTTGGCGGCTGAGACCGCACGCATTCTTTCGGCGGCGGTGATTGCGCCGCGCCCCGCGGCATCGACCCGGCTGCAAGCGAGCAGTGTGATCGAACGCGCCTGCTCGGCGCGGATGTACATGTCGACGAGCCGGTGCTGCAGCGCCTGGAAACTGCCGATTGGCACACCGAATTGCCGACGGGTCTTCAGATATTCGAGCGTCGTGGCATTGGCATACTTCATCGCACCAACCGCCTCGGCGCAAGCGAGGACCGTCGCAAAATCGATGGCCTCCTCGATTGCGCCAAGCGCTTCGCCCTCGGTGCCAATCAGGGAGGAAGCGGCCACGAAAACAGCATTCAGGCTCAGGTCAGCCGCCCGCTGACCATCATGGGTGCGCAGGGTCTTCATCGTCAGGCTGGCGCTCGCGGGCTCGACCAGAAACAAGGACAGGCCGCTGGGATCGCCAGGGGCCCCTGCCGTGCGCGCCGAGACGATCAGACGATCCGCAGCGGGCGCTCCGATCACAATCGATTTCTGGCCGCT
>JBIKTA010000127.1:0-6798 GCA_044348315.1 Burkholderiaceae bacterium
ATCGCTGTCAGAACGCGTGCGGGTGACGTCAAAGACAAACAGGTCACTGCGGTAACTCGCCACGCAGGCGTAGACCACCAGCCCATCTGCATCCATTCGCCAGCGACGCAACCGAACGATGGGGGCCGCGATCGCACAGTGCAGCAACTCTGCGATCGCCGGCGGCGCGTGCTGGACGGTCAGTTCCTCGCGAGAGTCTGTGATGTCGGTGTCACCATGATCCCGCAGCAGCCTCGAAAGCTTGAATCGCCGTTCAGCATGCTTGGGAAACTGAGCGTAAAGCGATGCGTCCACATAGATGTCGAGCAGCGCAAAAGGCGCCCCGGCGAGACTGTGGGTCTTGAGCGTACGGTGATACCGGGGCGCGAAGCGATAGGGCTCCTGCAACACGGGATCGAGTGCGTCGACGGTACGCGAATCGAGGATCTGGATCGTGATGTCCGGCGAAAGATCCAGCGGATCGGAAATCGCCGCGCGCAGGCTCGGCACATCGTTGGCGGATCGATGACTCAGCACCCGGGTGCCGATGCCCCGCGCCGCCGCCACGAGCCCCTCGTCGGCCAGCAATTCGATGGCCTTCCGTACCGTGTTGAGCGCAACACGGTACTCGGCTGCGATGTCCTCGAAGGGCGGAAGGCGCTCGCCCACAGGCCACTCGCCAGCAAAGATCCGGCTGCGAAGCGCCGAGGCCACCCTGAGATAGAGCGGCATCGCCTGATGCGAAGCGCCGCCCGTCGTGCGCCCTCCCTCGATGCGCCTGCCGTCAGGCATTGTTACTGACCGGGGTCAGTTGCTCGGGCAGATGCGCAGGTCTCTCGCACGGGACGGTGCCCATTTGTGCAGGCAGGCAGACTTCAATCGAGATCTTGTCCTCTGACACGTACACTTCATTGTGCTTGGTGCCGCCGGGAATGAACATCGCATCGCCGGGCCCAAAGGTGGCGACGGTCCCATCCTCGAACTCGATCGTGACCTGACCGCGCATCAAGTAGACAAACTGCATGTCGCAGATATGGTAATGCCAGCCGGTGGACTCGAGCATGCCCTCGATCGAGGTCGAAATATTTGCGCGCATGCGGCCCTTGCTGGCCTTTTCGACGCCCAGATCCCGATACTGAAAAAACCTGCGTCGGCCGGGCACAGTCTGGGTGTCCTTGACAAAGGACTTGAGCAGTTCGGCGGCCTGGTCAGGCTCTAGGGCGGTAAAGCCACCGGTTGGCTTGGGGGTCACGGACTCATTCATGGTCACCACTCCTGATGTTTCGGCTACGTAAAGACCCGCCTGGTCTTCAGGCGACTGGATCAGACAGGCTCTTCTCGTGGAGCGCCAGGATCTGGCCCGCACGAGCGATGAACGCTTCATCGACCATCATGCCATCGCTCACCCATACAGACAGTCCCTTGGCCTCGGCCTCGACCTTGCCCTCAAAGATCTTCTTTGCCCAGGCGACGTCTTCCGGACTCGGCGTAAATCCCCGGTTGACCGCGTCGATCTGTCTGGGGGAGACGCAGGTCTTGGCTTCGAAACCCAGATGGTAGGCCCATTTTGCCTGAACCAAGGTGTCCTCGAGATCCTTGTAGTAGGTGGTCGGCGAGTCAATCGCCAGGAGCCCGGCGCAGTGGGCCGCAAACACGATGCGCGACCGGGCCCAGCCGACCTCGAGTTCGTGACCCTTGTAGGTGCGTCGATAGCCGACCTCGGTGCTGAGGTCGGTGGCACCAGTGTAGAGGGCCATCATTCGGGGGCTGGCGGTGGCAATTTCGTCGATGCGCTGCAATGCCCGTGCACGCTCGATCATCGAGGCGATCCCGATCGTGCCCACGGGCAGCCCAGCCTTTTTCTCGGCGCGGTGAATCAGGTGATCGAGATACTTGATGTCCTCGGGTCCCTGTGCCTTGGCGAGCAGGAAGGCGGTGGGCTGGCCCTGCGACACGGCTTCGATATCGTCCTCGAGGAACCCGCTATCGACGCAATTGACGCGCACCAGGGTGAGCTTGCCCGTCCAGTCCAGCTCGCGCAACGCGCGGGTCGTAGTCGCCCTCGCCTCATCTTTCCGGTCATCGGGCACGCCATCCTCGAGCTCGATATGCATGACGTCGCCGCGGCAGCGGCTCGCCTTCTCCAGCTTGTCGTACTGATGGCCGGGCACGATCAGTCCGGAGCGAAGACCCGGATACTTGAGGCGCACGGCATGTGCGCCGAAAGGGGCAGAGTGACTCATGAAAACTCGCTTTGAAATTGAGCTGAAAAAAACGGGAAAACGTGAAAGGGCCTGCCGCTCAGGGCTTGAGTCCCGCAGCCTGGATGATGCGACCCCACTTATCGAACTCGGCATTGACGAACGCACTGAATTCGGCCGGCGTGTTGCCACCGGGCTGCACACCAAACGCCGCGATCTTGGCGGCGATCTCGGGCTTGTTGAGCGCCGCGCGAATCTCGGTGCCCAGCTTGTCCGCGATCGCTTTGGGGGTGCCCTCGGGAACGGCAAATCCGGTCCAGGCCAGCACTTCAAATCCCTTGAGCGTGGTGTCGATCGTGGGCAGACTGGGCATGGCCGGCAGCGGCTTGAGACTCGAAATACCCAGGGCCTTGATCTTGCCCGAATCCATCAGCGGGCGCGACGTGCCATACAGATCGAAGTAAAAATCGATGTCGCCCGACATCAGCCCTGCGACGACCTGTGGCGAGCCTCGATACGGCACATGGGTCATCGGAATCCCGGTCATCTGCTTGAGCAACTCACCCGCGAGGTGAGTCGTCGTGCCGTTTCCGGAAGAGCCGAACAGCATCGGCTTGTTGCGCTTTTTGGCTTCAGCGAGGAACTCGGCAACAGAGTTCGCCGGGAACGAAGGCGGGACATTCAGGATGTAAGGGCCCGCCCAGAGCATGCTGAGCGCGGTGAAATCCTTGCGCACGTCAAAGGGCATGTCTTTGGTGAGCCAGGGGGCGATCACATTGCCCGAGACGATCAGGCCCATTGTGTAGCCGTCCTTGGCGGAGGCTTTCAATGAATTGACCCCGACGGTACCGCCCGCTCCGGTCCGGTTGTCCACGGCCACAGGTTGTTTCAGTCGCTCGCTCAACTCCTGCGCGGCAATCCGCGCAATAAGGTCGGTGGTCGATCCCGCCGAATAGGGCACGATCAGCCTGAGCGGCCGGTTGGGGAACTCCTGGGCCGAGACCCCGATCGCTGAGACACCGAGTGTCGCAGCAAGAACGGCCTGAACAACTCGTCGGAATGGGCTTTGAATACTCGTCATGTCGGGTCTCCTATCTTGAATTGAATGAATTCACTGACAATGAATGCGGCCTATCGAGCGACCGAAATACCTCCATCAACCATGATCACGGCGCCACTGACATAGGCGCAACGCGCCGACGCACAGAACGCCACCAACTCACCAATCTCCTCGGGCTCGGCCACCCGGCCGAACGGATAACGGCGGGGGGCCTCACCAGCCTCGAGTCGCTTGCGGGCAATCTTTCGGTAGCGCTCGGTCCCCACCGGCCCTGGGCTGATCCCGATCACGCGCACACCATCCAAGGGCGCTGCGGCACCCAGCGTCTCGGTCAAAAAATCGATCGCCGCATTGGCCATGCCGGCGCACAGATAGTCGGCGCGCTTCATCCGCGCCCCCGCGCCGGAGAGGTTGATGATGACCCCGCTACCGCGCGCCTTCATCCGCCGATAGAAGGCCCGGCTCGAATTGATGTAGGGAAACACCTTGCTGTCCCAGCCGCTTCGCCAACGCTCTTCATCCACCTCGAGCAGGCCGCCGGATGGCACCTCACCGGCATTGTTGACCAGGATGTCCGTATCGTGATGCCGATCGCACAAGGCTTCAATGGCTGCGCCATCACTGAGATCGCAGACCTCGATCTGGGCTCGCCCACCTTCGGCGGCCAGTCCAATCTGGGCTGCGACGGCCCCGAGTCGATCACGATTACGGGCGACCAGGACCACATCAACCCCCTCACGCGCGAGCACCGTGGCGATCGCGGCACCGATGCCCGCAGAGGCGCCCGTGATCAGGGCTTTCTGGCCGCGCAGCCCGAGATCCATGGCTGTCAGGCCCTGCCGCGCTCGAGCGGAGAACCGCTCGTCGCTTCAGAGCTTCGATCGCGCCATTCTTGGACGGATATGCGCGGCAGATCGAAGATCTCGCCTGCATGGACGTAACGGTTATCCATGCGGCCGACAAGTTCCAGCGCGGCCGTATCGATGTGGCAGCGGTTGGCATCACGCACCGCAATGGAGTCGATGTGCGCGCACAGCACCCGCCCGATCACCACACATTGACCACTGGGCAGATTGATCAATTGAAAGGTCTCGCATTCGTAGGCTACCGGCGCGCCGGCCACCCGGGGCGGACGAACGCGCTCGCTCGGAATGGTTTCGAGGCCAGCTGCGGCGATCTCGTCAACCTCAGGCGGGAACTCGATTGCGGAAACGTTCATCGCACCGATGAGCCTGCGCGGCACGAGATTGACGACAAATTGTCCCGTCTCGCGAATGTGACGCGGCGTGTCCTTGCCGCCCGCACGCGTGGTAATGCCCAGCGCGATCAGCGGCGGATCGGTGGCAACGATATTGAAAAACGAGAAGGGCGCCAGATTTCGGTGTCCCTGCTCATCGACGGTACTGACCCACGCGATCGGGCGCGGCACGATTGTGAAGGACAGCAGCTTGTAACGCGACACCGTGTCGATGTCGTCGAAATCGAACCGGGTCTGATCTGCGGACGTGCTCACAGGACACCTGCTGCGCGCAGCGCCTCGATTTCCTTGTCGTCGACATCGAGATAGCGCTTGAGGATGTCATCGCTGTCTGCACCGAGGGGGACGCTCGGGCGCTGGGGTCGGGAGGCCTGACCGTCAAAGCGAAGCGGGCTCGCAGCCGCCGGCATCGCGCCGTACTCGGGGTGCTCGATCGTCTCAAGTGTGCCGCGCGCATGCAGATGCGGATCATTCATGACCTCGCCGAGATCGCGCACGGGCGCGCATGGCACCTGCACAGCGATCAGGCGCTCGAAGATCGCGGCACGCAGCAGCGGCCGCGTCCAGCCGGCGACCAGATCGTCAACCTCCTGCATGCGGGCGACCCGATTGGCGTTGCTGGAGTAGCGTGGGTCCTGGGCGAGCTCCGGCGAACCGAAGGCAGTCACCAGCGAGCGCCAGTGCTCCTCGTGATTGACGATGATGGCAATGTGTCCGTCAGCGGCCGGATAGACGTTGTAGGGACAAACCACCAGCGCGCCGTGCCGATTTCCGGTTCGCGAGGGCATGTCCGGCCGACCGGTAAACACCATGCCAAGGTTGGAACTCAATGAAAAGTAGCTGGCCTCCATCATCGAAACCTCGACCGCCGCTGCATGACCCTGCAAGGCCCTGCCGGCAATCGCAGTGGCGATACCGGCGTAGAGGTGCACACCGGACATGAAGTCACAGAAGGCCGGGCCCGCCTTGACGGGTGGCGAGTCGGCAAAGCCGGTGGCGTGGATCACGCCGCACATTGCCTGCATCGTGAGATCCATCGCCGGATAGTCACGGTAGGGCCCGTCCGACCCGTAGCCCGACGACGAGGCGTAGATCAGCTGCGGGTTGTGCGCCTTGAGCGTTTCAGCGCCAAGCCCCATTCGCGACATGACACCGGCAGCGAAATTTTCTACAAGTACATCTGCGCACTTGACCAGTCCGAGCAGGATGTCGCGGCCCTGAGGGGTCTTGAGATTGAGCCGCAGCGACTGCTTGCCCGCATTGAGCATCGCATAGGGCAACTGGCTCGCACGGTTGATGGTGCGCTTGCGCAGGTGCTCGCCGCCCGGAGGCTCGATCTTGATGACGGTGGCGCCTGCAGCGGCAAGCAAAAAGGTCGCATAGGGTCCGTTGTAGATCTGTGTCAGGTCGATCACAAGGACCCCGTCCAGGGGCTGTTTCGGCATCGCTGAGCCTTCGCTGACGAGCTTCAATACATCCAAATGTCCAATAAAGGTATCTTAGACAAATTGGTATTGTCAATCGTCTCGCGCTGCGCGCAATGTGAGCGACTGAAGTGCCGCATGCTGCTGCCCGCCACTTGCCCCGCCTCAGAGCGCTACAACATTCAGGTCATCGCCGAGCACTTCTCGGGCGAGCGGCACGAGATGATCGTGGTGCGTGAGGAACACGACCTGCATGCGCCTGGACAGTTCGCCCAGGACCTTGAGCCCCGCTGCAGTGCGCGGGTCATCGAAGTTGATGAAGAGATCATCTGCGATCAGTGGCAGGGCAAAGCCCTGCTCGACCTGGAGTTCGAGCGCAGCCAGTCTCAGCGCCAGATAGAGCTGATCGCGTGACCCCTCGCTCATCCCGGTGACATCGACCTGCTCGCCGGTCGGCCGGATGCCCGACAGGCGCGGCGTATCCCCCTCGGAATCGACCAGCAATCGGCTGAACGAACCCATCGTCAGGCTTTTGAAGCGCTCAGAGGCCTTGGCGAGCATGGGTCCCTGCCGGGTCTCCCTGAACTTCTCGATCGACCACTTCAATAGCCGAGCCGCCGTCTGCAGCCGAAGGTAGCGTTCTGCGCAATCAGCCATCGCGGCGATCGCCTCCTGGCGCTCTGCCTCAGCCCGGGCAGCCTGATCGGTGCCATCCAGCGCATCAAAGGCGATCTTCTGCGCACCAAATGCATTGCCAAGCGAGGCAATACGCTCCACCGCCTCACCCGAGGCCGCCGTCATGCGCTCGAGCTCGGCCCTGAGCTCATCGGCGCCGAACGCGTTGACATCCTTGCGCAGATCCTCCAATGACAACCC
>JBIKTA010000128.1:0-6795 GCA_044348315.1 Burkholderiaceae bacterium
CGCGCGAAACCATGATGGTGTTCGAGTAGAGATCCATACCATGATCGCCGTAGCGGATGAAGCGCAGATCCTTGGCCGGGTCGATGCCGACCAGTTTGGCGCTGAACCAGATCGTGTTGATGAAGCCAAAGACCGCATCCACCTGGCCGCGCATCAGCATCTGCTCGCGCAGGTTGGGGGCCATGTTTGAAATCTTGACCTTGGCGGGATCTATTTTCGCGGTCGCAGCGAAGGCCGGGAACAGTTTCAGCGCCCCGTCGTTGGCGGGCCCGCCGATCGTCCGGCCTTCGAAATCCTTGGGCGAGCGGATGGGGCTGTCAGCCTTGACCGCGACCGCAAAGGGGGGCGTGTTGTAGAGCTGAAAGACCGCAACGGGCGCTTCCTTGGGGCGGGTTGCGGTCATCGCGATGAGCGCGTTGATGTCGCCAAAGCCCGCGTTGTAGCTGCCCGAAGCGATTTTTGCGATCGGCGCCGAAGAGCCTTCGCCCTGGTCGATCTCGACGTCGAGCCCCTCGGCCTTGAAGTAGCCGCGATCCTGCGCGATGAAGAACCAGGCTTGTGGGCCCTGGTACTTCCAGTTCAACACCATCTTGATGCGGGTCTGAGCCTGAGCCTCGACCGATGCGCCCAAGAGAGCCGAGGCGATGGCAAGTCCGGCCACCAGGGCGGCGATGCGGCCCGGTCGACGGATGCTGCGTACTTCACTGGAAGAGTGTTTCATGTTGAACTCCTTGAAGTGTTGGAGGCGGGAGGGAAAGGGGGAGGGGGCCGGTCAGGACCCGTGGCAGCGCTCGATCCGATGGCTCGCTCCAGTGCTGCGCTCGTGCAGAGAAAGCCGTGGAGCAGGTCGACGATGTAGTGCACCGCGCGACTCACATAGCGCGGTGATGGGGTCGAGCATGCGTCCGAGACCAGCACGCAGTCATAACCGAGAAAGCCTGCATCCTGGAGCGTCGAGAACACGCAGCGGTCAGTGTTGACCCCGGAGAAGAAGAGCGTCTGGATGCCGAGCCCCCTGAGCATGCTGTCCAACTCGTTGTCCCAGAATCCTGACAACCGATGTTTGTTGACGCAGACATCGTTGTCGGCTTTAACGAGTTCATCGACAATCTGTGCGCCCCAGTCGCCTGCAACGAGCGAGCGGCCGCGGTCGATGGGAGACGTTTCGCCGTAGCCCACCGCCTGGGCGCTGCGTTTGCCGGTGTAGTGCACCATGGGGGGCAGATTCAGACGGTCGGAGCGGATGCCCCAGTTGAGCCAAAGCACCCTTCCGCCCGCTGCACGCCAAAGCGGCAGTAGTTGGGCGATCACTGGAATGGGCGCCCGCATGGGCGTGACGTCCATGCCTTTTTGGCCGAACCAGCCAAGCGGATGGCAAAAGTCGTTCTGCATGTCGATCACCACCAGCGCCGATCGCGTGAGATCAAATTCGATCTGCTTGCGCTTGCACCGCAATCGGGCAATGCGCGCTTGCGGTGCCGGGCGCACCAGATTGACGCGTCCGGACTGCACGCGCCAGCCTGTGTGTGGCGTAGGACCGACCTCAAACGGAGCGTCTTCGGGCTTCTTTGGGCTGTGGCGGGCTTTCATGCCGCAGTCGGTGCATGCGTCGTGCCAGAATGCGTTGCCAGGATATGCTTTTTAGATATTAAACTGTTGCGTTTTTAGCAGCAGTCTGCAATACCTTCTAGGATTACGGCGATGAACCATCTACGCTTTCTCCGCTATGTCGATGAAACCGCCCGCAGCGGCTCGATCCGTCTGGCTGCGCAGCGCTTGCATGTGGCGGCCTCCGCCGTCAATCGGCGCATTCTCGATATCGAGGCCGAGCTGGGCACGCCGCTTTTCGAGCGGCTTCCGCGCGGCATGCGGCTGACGGCCGCAGGCGAATTGTTTGTGCATTACATCCGAAGCCGGCGTGCGGCGCTCGATCAGGTGATGTCCGAGATCGAGGACTTGAAGGGCTTGCGCAGGGGACGGGTGAGTATTGCGGCGAGCCAGGCACTCGCAAGGCGGTTTCTGCCTGAAGCGATTGCGGCTTTTCAGGCCAGCCATCCGCTGGTCGACTTCGATGTCAGGATCACCGATTACCGTCAAGCCAATGAGTCGCTGCGGCACTACGACTGTGATCTCAGCCTGGTCTTCAATCCCGAGGCGAGCAGCGATATCGAGACTCTTGCGAGCATCGAGCAACGTCTCGTTCTGGTGATGGCGAGCCGTCACCCGCTCGCCAAACGGACCGAACCCCTGGCCTTGCGCGACTGCGTCGATTATCCAATCGTGCTCGCGCAGCGCGAGCTCAGCGGGCGCCAACTGCTGGAAAGATTTCTCTCCCGTAGCTCAATCAAGTTACGTCCGATCGTCGAGAGCAACAGTTTCGAGTTTTTGCTGGGCTATCTGCTGCGCGGTGAAGCGCTCAGCTTTCAGATCGCGGTTGGGGTAGACGACCAGGACGGACGACTGACCGCTCGCGAACTCACCGATCGTGGTTTTCCAAAGGGATCCCTGGTGCTCGCCCATCTCAGGGGTCGGGCCCTCCCGGTTGCGGCGCAGCTGTTTGCCGATCTGCTGGTCGAGCGACTGTCGGTGCTATCTCGCAGGCGGCCGCGAATTGAGCGATGAACCGTCGTTCAGAGGGGCGCCAGGACTGGCACGCATGCCGTTTCGAAGTGGGTGCGGCAGTTGAGCAGGCTCAGTTGCAGCAGCCGAGGAACGCGCCCGCGCGGTGAAAGGGTCCGAGATCTTCGCCCAGATCCGTAATGGTTTTGCGCCACTGCGGCCAATCGGCGTCGGCCGCGATGGCCGATCGCACCGCCTCGCGCAGCGCTTGGTGGATCTGGGGCTCGTCGACTCCGCAGACCCGACCGTTCGCGACCACGATCTTTCCCTGTGCGATGACGTCTCGAATCTGTGCGGCCTGACCGCGCGCGAACAGTGCGCCGGTGGGGTCGCTGTCGTCGGCCAGCAATTGATCGTCGAGCGCAGGGCGCTCGAGCACCAGGCAGTCGGCCGCGTGCCCCTCCTCGAGTCGGCCGCCCGGGATCTCGCGATCGCGAGCCGCCCCCAGAACCGCGCGGCGCCCGTGGGAGGCCGCCATGTCCCAGAGGGACCCATCGTCAAAGACCTGCTCGTATCCCCAGCCGCGGTGAAGCGCACCCGCGAGTCGCATTTCGCGCAGGATGTCGTCATCCTCATCGAAGGCCATGCCGTCGAGTCCGAGCGCCACCCTGCACCCAGCTTCGATCATGGCGGAAACGGGTGCAATGCCGGACTTGAGCGACAGATTTGAACTGGTGTTCACCGCGATCGTGACATCCCGTGCCGCAAGCAGCGCCAATTCCTCGGGGCGCGCCCAGGTGCAGTGCGCCAGCGTCAGTCTGGCAGACAGGAGTCCGATTTGATCGAGGTGCCTGACGATGCCGTCAGGGTAGGCCTGGTCGGCCCATTCTCGCTGATAGCGGGTTTCGAGCAGGTGCATGTGGATCGGGCGACCCGTGTCTGCGCTCGCCCCTGCAATCGCCTGGAGCAGTTCGTCCGAGCACCATTGAACGCCGGTCGGCCCGTACTGAAAGCTCGCTGCAGCCGAGAGGCCGGCGGTGTCGAGGGATGAGGCAATCGCATTCGCGCGTGCGAGTTGCTCGCTCGCCGGCGGCATCGGAGCGGCCAGACGTCGCTCGACCTCGGCCCGGATGGCGGGCCGAAGGGCAGACAGAACCCTTCCCGAGTCGCAGTAGGCGAGCGGCTGTCGGTCACGCAGGCTGGGTGCAAACGCGATCCGAAGGCCGGTATCGCGTGCGGCGCGCGCAACCGCGAGCGCCTCGAATACCGGGTCGACCACGCCTTGCCACCGCGTGTAATGGACCATGGCGCACGTGACGCCCGCGCGCAGCGAGCGGGAAAATGATGCGGTCGCCACCAGATAAGGGTCGACACCCGGGACCAGGCTCAAGGTGGGCAGCCAGCTCTCGAGCGGCGAGCGCGGCAGCCCAAGCGCGCTCTGCCGCCACCCCCGCGCGTGGTCATGCGCATTGGCCAGAGCGGGCACGATGATGCGCTGCTCGGGCGCTCCGCTGAGCGGCATCATGGTCGGCTCAACCAGGCTCTGAGACGTGGTCGTCGATCCCGCCCGATCGTTGACCGACACAATCAGACCGTCTCGGATCAGAAGCCGCGCTGAACCCTGGGCGGCCAAACGGCCCGGGTGCGGGAGCACCCAGGCCGCGTCGAGCGCAAATGTACTCATGTGTGTTCAGGCCCGAGCCAAACCGCGTTCGGCGAGCGGCGGCAGGAAGCTGCGATCGAACACCTCAGCCGGGCCGGGCAGACGCGGCAGCGTGAAAGCTTTTGACAGCTGGCCGGTTGCCTTGGTCAGGCGTTCATCGCTGAGGTCGCCCAGCCCGAGCCGGCGGCTTTCCGCCGTAGTCATGATGTTTTGCAGCGTGTAGGCGAGGCGCCGGCGCTCGATCTCCCGGTTGATGAGCGGCTCGACCCGTGCGATGGCTGCGATCGCGGCGTCGGGCTCGGCGATCGCGTCCCGGACGCCCCGATTGATCGCACGAACCAGGCCGGCCACGGCTTCCGGGCGGTCTTTCCGCAGCGCAGCCGACACCAGGACTCCGTTGCTGTAGAGGTCGATCCCGTGGTCGGCGTAATGGAACCAGCGGATGTCGCGCTCGGGGTCGAGTTTCTGCGCGACCAGATTCATGTAGCTCGTGACCGAGAAGACCGCTGACGCGTCGACCTGGCCCTGCAGCAGCATCTGCTCCTGCAGGTTGGGGGCCATGTTGATCCATTTGACCGATTTGGGGTCGATGCCGGCCATTTCGGCCAGCACCGGAAACATCCGCATCGCGGCCCCGCCCGCAGGCGAGCCGAGCGTCTTGCCGGCAAGATCCTTGATCGAGCGAATCGGGCTCGAGCTTCGGGTCATGAGCGCAAAAGGCGTACGGTTGTAGAGCATGTAGACCATGACGGGCGCGGCGCCCGGCTTGGCCGCGGCATTCTGGATGACGGCGTTCATGTCGCCAAAGCCCGCCTGATAGGCGCCGGCCATCACCGATGTGACCGAGGCAGCCGAACCATTGCCCTGATCGATCACCAGATCGATCTTTTCCTGCTTGAAGTAGCCGCGCTCCTGGGAGAGGTAGTACCAGGCGTGCACGCCCTGCAGTTTCCAGTCGAGTACGAACTTGATCGATGTCGTTGACTGTGCGTGCGCGCTCCGAATCAGTGCGGGCGCGCCCGCAAGCAGTGCGCCTGCACTGGCTGTCACGCCAGCGCGCAGCAGCGCCCGGCGCGTTTGAGTGGAGGCGGAGGAAAGGGCGCCAGCGAGCGATTTGTCCATCGAGGGGCTCCGGGTCGGACGTTGATCATGCCCCGGTCGTTGGATACTGGTTGACCGGAGGTTCTGCAGCGGAATGAGCAGAACCCGTGCCAGTTGCTGTAAACAATTAACGCTTTTTCGTTGACACACCATTGCCGGTTTGGCATCGGACGGTGCGATCAAGCGCTTGCTGCGGGAAAGCCCGGCGTCCGACGCAGTCGAACTGAAGCGGGCCGGGTGACCTGAACCCCGGTTCAGGGCGTTGCCCCGGTACCGAAGCCGGCTCCCTCCCTATTCCCCGTCCTAAGACAGCTTGTCAGGCCAGCGGTCTTGCATTGGGTTCGGCTATTCCCCAATTTGACCAGGAGTGCGAGGAAAAGCTATAATTTTGAGCTTACCTCGGGGGTCGTTAGCTCAGCCGGTAGAGCAGCGGACTTTTAATCCGTTGGTCGCCAGTTCGAATCTGGCACGACCTACCACCGATCAGCCTTGTCGGCAGTCTTTAGCAGCCTGGCGGGGTTCAAATACACAGTTTTGCGCAGCACCCAAAGCGGGTTCGTGCTCTGGCATTTCGCTATTCAGGCGTTCCGGACCGTCCGGGCAGGACTGCTGCAAGTCAGCAGCCCCGAGGCCCAGTTCAGCGCTTGTGATAGCTCTGCGCGGTCTGCCAGGCTGTTTCCTGGAGGTGGCGGGCAACATCCTCCGGCAGGCCGGCGGTGAACGTGCTGCCGGTCGGATTGACCTTCCAGACCGACGCCACCATGGTGGCCGCCGCGAGATAACTTCCGGCGAGGCTCGGATGGCGCTTGTCCGGGACGTAGAGATTGATGTCAGGACGCTTTGCGATCGACGCTGCAAACGCGAGGCCCGCGGGAATGACATGGGCATTGTTCTGGCGCCCTGCCTCGGTTTACGCGTCGGCCAATCCTTTCGTCATCTCGGGCTTGTCGGAGTAAGCCCAGGTCATCAGGAACATGGGTTCGACGCCCGTCGAGCGTGCGGTGTCCGAATGCCTCTTTGCATAATCGAAAAACACCTTCGAGAGCGTCGGGTGGACCGGGCACTGGCTGCAATCCATCAACAGCACGGTATCGTACTGGCGACCGGGAGGGTTGAAGCGCACCTCGTTGTCACCGACAAATGAATAGCGCCCGAGTCCGTCGGGCCGTAGGTAGGAGCCCACGTCGTGCCAGTCGATGCCCGACCCGCTGATCGTGAGCGAAGTCGCTCTATGCTGTGCGAGCTTTCCGTCCTTCGAGCCTCGAGCGATCCGGCTCGTGATGTTGTGCATGCTGTTGTTGTAATACATGAAACTGTTGCCGACATAGAGAATCGACCGGGGCGGGTTGTCGGTACCGGCACGAGCCGGCGTTTGCGCGCTGGCGCCGGGGCTTGCGCCCTGCGCCATCGCGGGGACTGCTATGTCGCAGGCCGATGCGACAATCAGTGCTGCAGTCAGGAAAGCGGTGAGA
>JBIKTA010000129.1:0-6722 GCA_044348315.1 Burkholderiaceae bacterium
CGCATCCGAGCGCTCAGGAGTCTGTGTGACCGGGGCTCCGCTTGCAGGCTGGGCCAGAGCCTGAACGGGAAAAAAATGGGTAGACGCGAACAGGACGATGGAGGCGATCGTTCCCAGCATCGCACGATGGTGCTGCCTCACAGGATCAGCAATGATGGGTCGCGCGTGTGCGCAGGCACTCACGAACCGGTCGATGACCGTCGTGTCTGAGGCGAGAAGGGCCGGTGCTATACTCGATTTCACCCCTTCATTCTAACGAACTGCGCCCGGGTCTCAGCGTTCCGGGCCTTCTCACAGATGCTGCGCGTTTTCAATTCCCTCTCACGCACCAAACAGGAATTCGTTTCGCTCGAGTCCGGCCGCGTCCGGATGTATGTCTGCGGTATGACGGTCTACGATTACTGTCATGTCGGGCATGCCCGCGTGATGGTGGTCTTTGACATGGTGCAGCGCTGGCTGCGCGAGACGGGCTACGCGGTCACTTACGTTCGCAATATCACCGATATCGACGACAAGATCATCCGGCGGGCGGTCGAAAACGGGGAGACGCTTCGCGCCCTCACCGATCGATTCATCTCGGCGATGCACGAGGATGCGGATGCCCTGGGCGTGGCCCGGCCGGACCATGAGCCTCGGGCGACGGAGTACGTGCCCCAGATGCTGGGTCTCATTGATCTGCTCGAATCGCGCGGGCTGGCCTATCGGGCCGAGGACGGCGACGTCAATTACGCTGTGAGGCAGTTTCCCCCCTACGGCCGGCTGTCGGGCAAGTCTCTGGATGACCTGCGCGCCGGCGAGCGTGTCGCGGTCGATTCGGCCAAGCAGGATCCGCTCGATTTCGTGCTCTGGAAGGCAGCCAAACCGGGTGAGCCGACCGAAGCCGTTTGGGCGTCGCACTTTGGCCCCGGTCGACCGGGTTGGCACATCGAGTGCTCGGCCATGTCCACGAGTTTGCTCGGCCGCACCATCGACATCCATGGTGGCGGCGCTGATCTCCAGTTTCCCCACCATGAGAACGAGATCGCCCAGAGCGAGGGGGCCACGGGCGACACCTTCGCCCGCTACTGGATGCACAACGGTTTCGTCCGCGTCGACGACGAGAAGATGTCCAAATCGCTGGGCAATTTCTTCACGATCCGCGATGTGCTCAAGCGCTACGATGCCGAGGTCGTGCGTTTGTTCATTTTGCGTGCTCACTATCGTAGCCCGCTCAATTATTCCGACGTGCATCTCGAGGATGCGCGCGCAGCGCTCACGCGACTCTATGGTGCGCTGGGTGACGGCGATGGGCCGGCTGCGGCTGCGATCGACTGGAGCGAGCCCCATGCCGCTCGGTTCCGAGATGCGATGGACGACGATTTCAACACGCCGGTCGCGGCGGCGGCCCTGTTTGATCTGGCGACCGAGATTCATCGTGCGGGCGAATCGGGCCGGGCCGAAGGGCTGCGGTCGCAGTTGCGCGCGCTCGCGGGGTTGTTGGGGCTCCTGGGCCGGGCACCGCGCGAGATCCGGCGATCGGGCCTGGCCGGCACGGGAAGCGATGAGGGCGCGGCAGTCGCGCTCCATGATGCTGCAATCGACGCCCTGATCGCCGAGCGCGCGGCCGCCAAGAAGGCGCGGCAGTTTTCTGAGGCGGACCGGATTCGCTCCGAGCTGGCTGCCCAGGGCGTGGTGCTCGAGGATTCAGCCTCCGGTACGACCTGGCGACGCGCCTGAACGACTCTGATCCCCCCGTGAACGCGAAACCCGCCTATTGGGACGAGGCCTGTGGCGCGCTCGCCGAGGCTGATGCCGTGATGGCCGGGCTCATCGCTGCTTGCGCGCCGGGCCATCTCGTGTCGCGCGGTGATCCGTTTCAGACCCTGGCGCGCTCGATCGTGGGTCAGCAGATCTCGGTGAAGGCGGCGCAGAGTGTCTGGGATCGGTTTGCAGCAGCAGCGGGGCATGTGCAGCCCGGGCGGATCACCCGGATGCGCATCACGACCATGCGCGCCTGCGGGCTGTCGGCGCGCAAGGCCGAGTATCTCAAGGATCTCGCCGGGCACTTCGTTCGTGGAGAGGTCGATCCGGGCCGATGGCCGGAGCAGTCCGACGAGGAGGTGATCGCCGAACTGATCCAGGTCAGGGGAATCGGTCGCTGGACAGCCGAGATGTTTCTGATCTTTAATCTGCTCCGCCCGGATGTCTTTCCGCTCGATGATGTCGGCCTCTTGCGAGGTATCGGTCTGGCGTATGGCCGGGGCGAGAAGGCCGCGCGCCACGAGGCGGTTACGATTGGAGAGACGTGGCGCCCCTGGCGCACGGTTGCCACCTGGTACTTGTGGCGCAGTCTCGATCCACTCCCAGTGGAGTATTGATGAAGACAAGCTTTCTTGAATTCGAGTCCGCCGTGGCCGACCTCGAACAAAAAATCGAGGCGCTGCAGTTTGCGCAGGAAGACTCGGCGATCGACATCGCCGATGAGGTGGATCAGCTCCGCAAGAAGAGCCAGACGCTGCTCAAGGATACTTACGCCAAGCTGACCTCATGGCAGACCGCGCAGGTTGCCCGGCATCCTCAGCGACCCTACACGCTTGACTACATCGCGATGCTCTGCACCGATTTTCATGAGCTGCATGGTGATCGCAGCTTTGGTGACGACCCCGCGATCGTCGGCGGGGTTGCCCGCTTCAACGGATCACCGGTCATGGTGATCGGCCATCAGAAGGGTCGCGATACCCGCGACCGCGCCCATCGCAATTTCGGCATGCCCCGTCCGGAGGGCTATCGCAAAGCCTTGCGGCTCATGAAGCTCGCCGAAAAATTCGAGATGCCAGTATTGACCTTCGTCGACACGCCGGGCGCATTCCCCGGCATTGGGGCCGAGGAGCGCAATCAGTCCGAGGCGATCGGACGCAACCTGCTCGAGATGGCGACGCTCAAGGTGCCGATCGTCACAACCATCATCGGCGAAGGCGGGTCGGGCGGCGCGCTCGCGATTGCGATCGCCGACACCGTGTTGATGCTCCAGTACGCGGTGTATTCCGTGATCTCGCCTGAGGGCTGCGCGGCGATTCTCTGGAAGAGCGCGGACAAGGCTTCCGATGCGGCCGAATCGATGGGCATCACCGCCCAACGTCTCAAGACCCTGGGTCTGATCGACCGGATCATCAACGAGCCGATTGGTGGCGCGCATCGCGATCCTCACCAGATGGCCCAGCAGCTGCGTCGCGCGATCTCGGATTCGCTTCGGCAACTGCAGGCCCTTGATCTCAAAGGGCTGCTGCGTCAGCGGCACGAGCGGATCATGGCCTACGGCAAGTTCAAGGATACGTCAGCCTGAGCGGCTGGGTGCGATCGGCTTTTCTCCCAGCGTGGTGGCCCCGATGAACCACGATTCAGAAGGGTGTCCGGTTCAGGCGGCAATCGAGGGGCTGGCCGTGCGGCTCGGTGCTGGTCTGGTAGTGCCTCCCGGTACTGCACCCCCTCCCGGTTCGGCGAGGTCCCGTTCCGCAGAGGCGGCCGATCCGCCAATCTGGGTCATCGCATTCAGTGGCGGGCTCGACTCGACGGTATTGCTCGATGCCTGTGTGCGGTGGCTGGGGGCGGGGCGACTGATCGCGGCTCATGTTCATCATGGGCTGCAGCCGCCGGCCGAGGCCTGGGGTGAGCATTGCGAGCGTGAGGCGCGTTCGCGTGGCGTGCGATTTGCGTGTCTGAGGCTTGGTGTCGCGCAGCCGGGAGGCGAAGGCCTGGAGAGCTGGGCGCGCAAGGAACGGTACCGCGCGCTCTGGGCGCTGGCCGCGCGGGAGAACGCTGCGGGCTTGCTGACCGCGCACCACGCCGACGATCTGGCCGAAACGCTCTTGATGCGCCTCGCGCGCGGGACCGGCCTGGAGGGGCTGGCTGGCGCCCTGCCCGAGACCTCGCAAGGACCAGAGGGTCTCGCCCTGCTGCGCCCGCTCATTCGGTTACGCCGCGCGGATCTGGAGGCGTATGCCCGCCGCTACGCGCTTCATTGGATCAGCGATCCAATGAACCGTGATTCAGCCTATCGCCGGGTCGAATTTCGAGAGCGGGTGCTGCCGGTTCTGACCGAGGTGGAGCCCGGAGCGGTTCAGCAACTGGCGCGTGCTCAGGCCTTGCTGGCCCAGGCTTTCGCCGAGCTCGAGGCGGTGACGCGCGTTGATTTTGCGCGAGCCTGGATTCCCGGGCCTGCAGATGAAGTGCAGGCGATCGACCGCGGTTGGGTGCGGGACCTGAGTCCATTTCGTCAGGCGCAGCTCTACCGATTCTGGTGGCGGCAGCTCGAGGGCGGGGCGGGTGGGCAGATGCCCTCCGAGGCTCAGTGCGCCGATTGGCGTTCGCAGATGATCGAATCAAGAGCGCCGCAGGCGATCGTCCGCCGGGGTCCCTGGCTGTTCGTGCGCTTTCGGGATCGTATCGAGGCCTGGGTGCTGGGGCGAGAGCGTCTGGTCGCCTCTTGCCTGGGGGGCACGGATGCCACCGGGCCTCAGCCCTTCGAATTTGACTGGCGGGGCGATAGCGAAATGGTCTTGCCCGGCTGGGAGGCTCGGCTGCGGTTCAAACTCCTTGGCGAGAGCGGGCATGGGCGTATCACGGAGGGGCGCTTCTTGGTCAGCGCGCCCTGGCGATTGTCCGCAGGGGCGTCAAGTGTTCGGGTGAGACTGTCGTCGGCAAGCGGTGAGACGCTTCTCAGGCTCCGTCCGGATGGGCCGTCCCGTAGCCTGCGCAAACATTCGCAGGCCCGCGGGGTCGCCGCGGCGCTGAGGCCGTGGTTGCCCCTCGTGGAAGTGGACGCTCGGCCCGTGCTCGCTTCAGGCGTGGGCGCGGTCTACCCCAAGGCGCAGTCATTTTCGCCCGATGCGTCGCGGGCCCAGGGTGGGCGCGAATCGCCGGGCGACGCGGTGGGTGGGCCGCAAGAGGATGCGGCGCAGGAGGTCGTAGCGGCTGAGCCGCAATCGGGCCGAGGGTCATGGATGGTGCTGAGTTTTGAGCCGATGAATCGCGGCGACCCGCGGCTTCGGCTCTGTCGGCGCGATGGCTTATAATGGAGGGCTTTGTCTGGGTCTGCCGGTGGCGCGACGCCTTTCGGGACGGTGTCATCCCTGCAGGTCTTGAATCCCCGGGGTCGAACTGAGCTCATGGCACTGATCGTTCACAAATATGGCGGCACCTCGATGGGCTCCATCGAGCGCATCAAGAACGTGGCGCAGCGCGTTGCCAAGTGGCATCGGGCGGGTCATCAGATGGTGGTGGTTCCGTCTGCAATGTCCGGCGAGACCAATCGGCTGATCGCGCTGGCAAAGGAGCTGCAGGCGCAGCCCGATCCGCGCGAGCTCGATATGCTGGCCTCCACCGGCGAACAGGTTTCGGTCGGTCTGCTCGCCATGGCGCTGCAGGCAATCGGGGTACCTGCGATCAGCTATGCAGGCTGGCAGGTGCCGGTTCGCACCGACAGTGCTTTTACCAAGGCCAGGATCGAGTCGATCGATGACCAGCGCGTGCGGACCGATCTCGAGGCGGGTCGCGTCGTCATCATCACCGGATTCCAGGGGGTCGACCCGCACGGGCACATCACGACCTTGGGTCGGGGCGGCTCTGACACGTCGGCGGTTGCGGTTGCCGCGGCGCTCGGGGCCGAGGAGTGTCTGATCTATACCGACGTCGATGGCGTGTACACGACCGATCCGCGGATCGTGCCCGAGGCGCGCCGTCTCGAGCGCGTCACCTTCGAAGAAATGCTCGAGATGGCGAGTCTGGGGTCTAAGGTCCTTCAGATCCGCTCGGTCGAGTTTGCAGGCAAGTACCGCGTCAAGACGCGGGTGCTGTCCAGCCTCACTCCCCCCGATATCGATCTGGGCATCGAGGCCAATTCGGGTACGTTGATCACTTTCGAGGAAGACGAACAGATGGAGCAGGCGGTCATCTCCGGCATCGCGTTCAATCGTGATGAGGCCAAGATCACGGTCACCAATGTGCCTGATCGTCCCGGTGTCGCGTATCAGATTCTGGGGCCGGTGGCTGAGGCCAATATCGACGTCGACATGATCATCCAGAACGCCAGCATCGGCGGCAACACTGATTTTTCGTTCACCGTCCACCGGAACGAATATCAAAAGGCGCTCGATGTGTTGAACGGCAGCGTCCGCCAGCAGGTCGGCGCCGGCGACATCGTGAGTGACCCCAAGATCGCCAAGGTGTCGGTGGTGGGCATCGGCATGCGCTCGCATGTCGGCATCGCCAGCCTGATGTTCCGCACCTTGTCACAAGAGGGCATCAACATCCAGATGATCTCCACATCGGAGATCAAGATCTCGGTGGTGATCGAGGACAAGTACATGGAACTCGCGGTTCGCGCGCTGCACAAGGCCTTTGGCCTGGAACAGGCCGCGTAACGCGGTACAATCCCAAGTGAGCCGGCATCGAGTACGAAAGTTATCGAAGCTAGGAGACGTGGCCGAGTGGTCGAAGGCACTCCCCTGCTAAGGGAGCATCCGGTCAAAAACTGGATCGAGGGTTCGAATCCCTCCGTCTCCGCCAGAGCAAAACCTGCTAACTCGCTCAGTCGGGTTGCCAGGCGCTCAGAGCCCCGTGTTACGGCCCGGGCTTTTTGCTTGTGCGCTGCTTTTCATCATGGAATCTGCAAAAGCGCCTTCATCTTGGCCCTGACATGCAGCATGACTTCAGTGCTGACTGTGGCCTTCTTCTTGGCGCGTCGG
>JBIKTA010000130.1:0-6698 GCA_044348315.1 Burkholderiaceae bacterium
ACAGCGCCACCGACACCCACGGCCGCCTTGGCCGGAGCCTCTTCCTCGGCGGGCGCCTCAGGCGCTGCTTCGCCCTCGGCGAGCGGGGTGTAACCGACCTCGACACCGCCGATGGTGTGCCCGTCGAGCGCACCGCCGAAGCCGACGACGAAGCTTCCGGGCTCGACCCCCTCCTGGACGTTGACGGCAATGCCCTCGGCGTCCAGTCGGACACCGTCGGCGGAAAGCGCCGCGGCGAGAGCCGCGCGGATCTGTGAAGCGGTCGAACTGAGGGCGAGCCCGATCGCCTCGTAGGCCACGCCATCGACGGTCACGCGAAGATCGAAAGTCTCAACGCCGGCGTCGGCTCCCGGCACCGTGACGGTGTAGCCGGGACCCGTCGCGATGCTGCCGTGCTCAAGCGTCGTGATCGCGGCCGAGAGGGTCTCGGCCAGCGTGGTCGGTTTCAGCTGATCAATGTTGGCCCGGGCATAGCGGCCGTCAAATCCGATCCGATAGCTGCCATCGTCCTGGGCCGCGACCGTAAATGTGTCGGCCCCGAAAGTGGCCTCGAGCGCACTCTCGATCAATGCGGCCTGGTCATCGGCCGTTGCAGCCGATCGACCCTCCGCAACGGTTCGGCTGCTGAACAGCAAGGTCGAGGACCGGTCGATGCGCGTCGCGCTGACCTGCGGCTGATCTTTCGCGCCAGCCCCCTTCGCGAAGCGGATGTCGAAATTCCAGCCGACCCGCGAGGCGGGGTCGAATCGGACCGTGACATTCCCCTTGCCCACCCATGCAGCGAGGGCGGCCTCGATTCGAGCGGCGTCCATGGCCGGGTCGCCACTGAACCGCAGTTCAGTCGAGCGATCCCCCAGGCTCAGCCGGTATTTCTGGCCGACATCCGCATTGCGGTGCTGAAGGTTGAGCACCTGATATTCGTTGGCCGACTCGCCAATCTCGAGGACCGGAATCGGCGCAGTGGTCTTCCGCTTGCCGAGTGTCAGCGTGAACTCGAGCGTCTCGGGCTCGGGCTCGGCCATCGCCGGCGGAATCACCACGGCTTCGAGAAGCGACAGGTTGCGACCGGCGAGCGAGCCCGCGAAGGTCACGACGAGATCGCCGGACTGCTCGGTCACCTGGACCGAACCCGCTGTACCCAGCGCCTTGTTGAGCGCGGCCTGAACGATGGATGCGCCGGCGCCGAAAGCGAGTTCGCTGGTCAGGAGCCGCTTGCCGTCAACCGTCAAGGCAAGCTGATAGGCGCCCTCGGCATCAGGCGCGAAACTCAGACGCTGCTGTTCAGCCGTGGTCTGTCCGGCGAGCGTGATCCGCTTGTGGGTGAAGCCGTTGCTGCTCGGCTGGGCGCTGCCCAGATGGAATCCGAAGCCGGTCGGCGGAATGGTCTTGCCCGTCAACGCGCCGCCAAACCCCACGCGGAATCGCACGCCCTCACCTGTCAGGCTCGGATCCCGGGTGACGATGATGTCGCTCGGTTTGACGGCGACGCCGTCGATCTTGCCGTCGAGCAGCTTCGCGTAGGCTTTCTGGAGCTCGGCGATCGTACGGGTGTTGTCGGTCCCTGCAAAAAGACCGATGACGCCCTGAGCCGAGTCATTGCCGAGCCAGACCTTGAATTCCTGGCTGACGAAGCGCGCCCTGAAGGTGATCTCGATACCGGGCGCGCCCGTGGTCGCACCCGGGATCACCTCGGTGACGGCGACCCAGTCGGCCGTGTCGGGCGCAGCCTTCTTGAGTGCGGGCGACTCGACCCGCTCGAGCTCGAGGATCTGCACCTCGGAGCGCGCGTCCTCGCCGGCGCCCGATTGCACCGCCTCGGTCCAGATGCGCGGGTCATCGGTCCCGTCGACCGGCGCGTCGTCCCCCTCGCCGCCGGCGGTGGTGTCTTCGCCGTCTGCCCCTGCGGTCGTGTCGTCGCCCTCGCCACCCGCGGTCGTGTCTTCGCCCTCCGCGCCTGCGGTCGTGTCTTCGCCCTCCGCCCCTGCGGTCGTGTCTTCACCCTCGCCACCCGCGGTCGTGTCCTCGCCCTCGCCGCCTGCGGTGTCGTCCTCGGCAACCGACTCGGCCAGGTCCATCGTCGAGATCGGTAACTCGATGCCAAAGCGCTTGAGGATGGGCTCGGCCAACCTGAAGGCCGTCTGCGCCAGCGGAATGTATTTCTCGAGGGAGGTCGGGGTGATGTCGCCGAGATCGATCTCCGGGATCCGGATCGCGAAGAAGTTCTCGACCGGGAGGCCCTCTGCATCCGTCTGCGGCAGACCGTCGACATCGAGACCATCGTCGATGAAGTAGCTGAGCAGGCCCGTGACCGAATCGGGCAGCACGTCGAAGATGCTGAAGGTGATGTAGCTGTCTTCGGGCGCCTCCGCCTCGACGTACTCGAAGAAGTCGAGGTCAAATTCCTCTGCGAGGAGTTTGAGGCCGTCGACGATCGGGACCTCGGCACTGAGCTGAAGTCCGAGCAGACCGAGGGTGACCGTCGGGTTGTAGAGGCGGAATTCGGAAGGAACGACCTCCAGCAGCTCCAGGACGCTGTCCAGCCCGGGGATGGCCGGCCCCACCGAAGCGAACTCCAGGGCCGGGATGTTCAGCTCGACCGGCTCGGCATCCTCGATGAGGAAAGGCTCGATCACCTCGAACAGATCGGCAGGCAGCAACTGCTCGAGCGAAAACTCGACGAACTCCTCATCGATCTCGGCAATCGGCAAGGTCAGGTCGACGTCGATGCCGAAGAACTGCCCGATCAGTTGCGGGTCGCTCAAGGTAAAGGTCGAAGGCAGGACCTGAAGCACCGGCGCAAGCCCGCGTTCGATCGAATCGGGGCTGGTCAGATCGATGTAGATTTCGTCACCCGAGCGCTCATACGCGTCGAGGTCTTCCAAGGGATCTTCGTCTTCCCGATCCAGGAAGAGCCCGAGCGCCTCGTCGACATCGAGATCGATGAGCTCGTCCTCGAAATCGGTCTCACTCACCTCGTCCGATACCAACGACGCAAACTCTTCAGGCGTTTCGAGTTCGACCGTGCCGAAATCGAGCAGCAGCTCGCTCCCCAGAAGGGTGAGCTTGTAGCCGGGCGAATTGAAGGAGAAGCTGGACGGCAGGAAGGGCTCGATGGCGGCCATGCTGGCCCCCTCGGGGATCTCGACATAGAGCTCGAGCGCGAGCTCGGGGGCCGTGATCTCGAAGGCGCCCAGCGCGAATTCAAAGGTGTCCACCAGTTCGAGGAGCGAGGTATCGGCCCAACCGACCGAGGCCTTGACCCCCCAGCGAACTTCACCCGCCACACCCGCATCGACGGTACCGAGTTCCTGACGGTACTCGATGTAGGGCAGGTCCGGATCGGGTACCACCAGCTCGATTGCAACCTTGGGCCCGAGCGCGACCGCCAGGCGTCGCTCGCCCTCTGCGGTCGGTCGCGTGATGTCGAAGCCCGCCGACTGCAGCTCGACGCCGCCCGAGCGGGTGCCGAACGGGTCGTCCGCCACATCGAGGGGACGCTCGATGGTCTCGGGCTCCTCGCCCGGCTCCTCGGCGAGCATCTGAACCAGCCCCATGCCCTCCCAGCCGACGGTCACACGCAGGTCGACCTGCCAGTTTTCGGCCGAGATCGGGACATACTCTTCCCAGAGATCGGATTGGTCGAAGCGCTCGAGCGAGAGGTCGATGCGGACCGCGTCCTCGCCCATGAAACGGTAGAGCCGCCCCGGGGTTCCACCGGGCTCATGGTCGGCAGCGACCTTGACCAGCATCTCGGGTTCGATCCATTGGCTGCCGTCAGAGCTCTCGAAGTCGGCCTCGGCATCCGAAAGCCTGAATTCGTTCTCGACCCAGGGCAGTCCCACCGAAGCGTCTTCGGCGAGGACCATCCCGATCGCGCCCAGCACATTCAGCGCGCGCTCGGCATTGGAATCGAATCGCCCGAAATCGATCGGATCGCCCTCGACTTCGGCCGGATCCGACTCGTCATCGATGAAAGGCTCGAGGTACTGATAGACGGCCTCGGGAAGCAGCTCTTCGAGACCGATGACGAACTGCTCTTCATCGCTGTCGGCCGCGCGAAGTTCCTCGGGCAAGAAGTTGCTGACCGGAAGCGTGTATTCGACGTCCAGGCCGAGGAGCTGGCCCGCCACGCCCAGGTCGTTCAACACGAAGCTCGACGGAATGACCTTGATCAGATCGGCCAGAACGCTCGCAACCGAATTGTCTTCGTCCGAATCGGGGTCAAGGACGTTGACCTCGATCTCCTCGCCGGAGGCCTCGTATTCATCCAGATCGCTCACATATTGACCGGGGTCGAGCTCGAGCATCAATGCGATGACTTCGTCGAGATCGACTGCGGACAGACTCAGCTCACCCGGCTCGAGTTCGGGGTCGATGAGGTCGGCGTAGGCCTCGGGCGTCTCGACCGTGATCGAGTCGCCGAAGTTGAGCAGGAGCTCCTGGCCGAGTAGCGTGACCTTGAACGTGGGGAGCGACACCTCGAAGGACGACGGCAGGAAGGGCGCAGAAGCGCCCTCCTCGGCGTAGATCGAGACGTCCAGCTCCGGCAGGACGAACTTGAGTTCACCCTCAGCCCACGCCTCGGGGTCGACCAGATCGAAAAGCGCGAGGTCGGCCCAGCCGACCGCAACCTCGAGCCCCCAGTCGGTGACCGGCTCGTCGCCCCCTGCCGCCTCGCCACCGCTCGCCGACTGCCTGAACTGCGCCTGGGGCATGGACGGGTTGGGCAGCAGCAACTCGAGGTCGACCTGCGGGCCCTGGATGGATTCGCCGAGCACGTTGTAGCCCGGCACCTGAATCGAGACACCGGTCTCGGTCTCGGTCATCGAACCTGCGGCCGGCTGCTCCATGAACATCTCGAACAGCGACTTGTCGTGCCAGCCAATGCCCGCCCGGAGCCCGACGTCCCACTCCTGCCCGGCCAGATCGACGCTCGTCAGTACCAGTTCCTGCTCGAAGTACGGCAGGTCCGGATTGTTGACGTCGAGCTTGATCGCGTCGTCCCAGTAGTCCTCGGCCCGATCCTCGACGCCTTCGGCGCCCAGCAGCGCATCCAGATCGATCGGGTCCATCTCGATCACCATCGGATCGCGATCGGGGTCGATGAAGTCGGCGAGCGACTCGGGCGTGTCGATCTCGATTGCACCCCCGTAGACGAGCTCGACGGGCTTGCCGAACAGGGTGACCTGCAGCGCCGGAATGCGCAGCACGAACTTGGCGGGCAGGCACTGCAGCGAGTCGATCTCGACATCGCCAAAGAAAACCGTCGCGGCGAATTCGGGCAGGACCGGATCGAAGCGGCCCTTGAGCAGAGCGGGCAGATTGATCATCTGCAGCAGCGTCGTATCGGGCCAGCCGATGGCCGCGCGCACGCCCCAGTCGAACGACTGGCCACCGTGATCGATCGTGCCGAGCACCAGGTCGTGCTCGTAGTAGGGCATCTGCGGGTCGGGAAGACGAAAGTCCAGCCTCAGCTCGGGTCCGACCCGGTCGAACAATTTTCCGACCGACAGCGCAAAACCCGTGTCGGTGGCATCGAAGCCCGCCTCTGCAGTCTTGGCGCCCTTCCCGTCGAGGAACTCCTTGACGGTCAGATCAGACCAGCCGCCCCCTACGGCGAACCCGATATCGTGCTCTTCTCCACCGAACGGGATCGTTGCGAGGATGACCTCTTTTTCCTGGTAGGGCATCTCGGACTCGAGAAAGCCCAGCACGTTGCCGACGAACCCCGCGGGCGGCAGCAACTCGTGCCAGTAGCCCGTGTCGCCGAAATTCGTGTCCGAAAGATCGATCGTGGTCGCCTCGCCACCGAGGTAGCGGTAGATGCGGCCCGGGTTGCCGCCCGCCTCGTGGTCATCGGCCACCAGCACCTGCATGCCGAAGTCGATTTCCTGCTCGCCGTCGGCGCTGTTGAAGTCGACCGCGAAGTACTCGCCATCGCCCTCGCCGCCCTCTCCGGCGGACACCGCGACGATGGTGCTGGCCGCGCTGATCTCGGGCGCATCGGAAGCCTCTAGACTGAGATCGCCCGAGACCGAAAAGTCGTGGTCGATGCTGTCCTGGGGAACCAGGATGAAGGCCTCGGCGCCTGAGCTGACCTTGTTGGTGGCCAGCACCATGCTGGCCGCTGCGCCGCCTTCTGACGACGCTTCGTTGCTGATGCTGGCATCGATCACTGCGCTGACCGTCGCGGTCACGCCCAGATCGCCCCCCGCCTCCAGACGGGTGTTCTCGATCTTGGCGAGTGCCGTCGCCGGACGCTCGGTGCCGATATTGCCGCCCAGCAGGGCATCGACCGCCTTGCTGAAGATGTTCTGCGGTTCCCAGCCGACCGTGTTGAAGGCCAGGGTCACGCCCACCGCCGTGCCGCCGGATGTGATCGTCGCCGTGTTTTCAGCCGCAATCTCGGAGGCATTGTCGGCATTGACCGTGACGCCCCCACCCGAGACGACCAGCGACTCGGTGAGGGTTGCCGTCGCCGAGGACAACACCAGATTGTTGGCAATCAAACCATTGATCGCGATGGGAACACTCGTTCCACCGGCAAGCGACTCGCCGCCGCCCGAATCGGCCGCTGCGTCACCGCCGGCGGCATCGCCCGCTGCCGCATCGGGGCCCTCTTCGGCACCCGCATCGGCACCCGCATCGGCACCCGCATCGGCACCCTCGTCGGTCGGTGCAACATCACTTGCGGCGTC